>CAJFPG010000061.1 GCA_904398665.1 Candidatus Geddesella stercoravicola
CAGATCCTAAGTCTGGCGCGTCTGCCAGTTCCGCCATACCCGCTTATATGGAAAAATATAAAAATTAAATTTCCGTATTTATTATATCATAAAAATAGATTTTGTCAAGATTAAAATTAAGGAAATAAAGGAAAATCAGCATTTTAATCTCTCTTTGAGTCCGGCGAGTATTTTTTTTTCTTTTCTGGAAATTTGAACTTGGGTCATTCCGAGAATTTTAGCGGTTTCCTGTTGGGTCTTTTCCATAAAGTATCTTAAAGTTATTAACTTTCTTTCATTTGGGGGCAATGATTTTACAGATTCTTTTAACGCTAAAATTTCTATTTCATTTCCTTCCTTTTCTTTTATTGTATCCGCTATTGTCATTGTTCCGTTTTCTCCTATCGGCTCCTCGAAAGAATATGGCTTTATGCCGGCATCCATTACAAGAGGAATTTCCTCCGCGGGAATTCCCGTTTTTTCGGCGAGTTCAGAAACCGTAGGATTTCTCTCTAATTCTTTTGTCAATTTTTCCTGTTCTCTTTGAAGTTTAAGATATTGTTCTCTTAGGACTCGACTTATTTTTACGCTTCCGTTATCCCTGAGAAATTTTTTTATTTCGCCGGCAATTACGGGAACCGCATATGTTGAAAACATTACGCCTCTTGTTGTGTCAAAATTTCGAATCGCTTTTAAAAGACCTATCGTCCCTACTTGAACAAGATCGTCGTATTCTGTTTCGCTGAAAAGAAAACGTTTCGCTATCGTTTTAACTAATCCTATATTTTGTTCTACTAATATCGATTCGTTTTTTTGAGAATTTTTCAGCAGTTCTATATTATCAAGATTGTCGGTCATATTATTTTTCCGTCAAAGATTTTTCTATGATTATTGAAGTTCCTTTTCCTTCTTTGGAAATAACCTTTAATTTGTCAGAAAAGGTTTCCATAATTGTAAATCCCATTCCGGCTCTTTCTTCGTTTCCGGTAGTATATAACGGCTCCATGGCCTGTTTAATGTCCGGAATTCCTATTCCTTTGTCTCTTATAATTATTTTTATGGTTTTATCCTCATAGAGTTTTGCTTTAATATGTATTATTCCAGGTTTATTTTGGTATCCGTGTACGATAGCGTTTGTAACCGCTTCCGATACTATGGTTTTCAATTCTGAAAGCGCTTCTATTGTCGGGTCCGCTTGTATGGCGAATGAAGAAATTAGCGTTCTGGTAAATCCCTCATTTATAGATTTGCTCATTAAATTCATGTCAAATGAGTTGCTTATAACTTTTTTCATCCTTATATGTCTCCTTTTCCTTTATTTCAACCAAACTGTCTATTTTAGATAATCTGAATATGTTTTCAATGGAGGGCGGAAGTTCCTCTAAACATAGTTTGAAATCCATTTTGACTGACATTTTGTAGCGGCCTAAAACCACCGCGATACCGCTGCTGTCGCAAAATTGAACTTTCTTAAAATTTAAGCATACCTTTTCTGGAATATTGTTTATTATAAGCGTGTCAATCGCTTTTCTTATAGAATCGGAACTGTGATGATCTATATCTCCCGATAGGTATACTGTAAGGGTTTTCCCTTTGATTTGATATTCCATAATTTCACATCCTTTATCCTTTATAAATAATATATCATTTTTCCTCTGTCGATTTTTGTTAAAAGAGAGAGTTCTAATTAAATATAAAAAAATTACCATATTTATTAATAATTTCATTAATAAATACGGTAAAACAGTAAGTAAAAAAATAACAGTAAGTAAAAAAATAACAGTAAATAAAAAAAAATAACAGTAAATAAAAAAATAAATAAGTATTTGATAAAATTTTTTATTCGTTATTTTTTATTGTTTTGTTAAAATATCTGAAAAATAAAAATTCGATAAAAAATAAAATGCCCCAAGGAAACGAAGGGGCATTATTAGGATATATAATAAATATAAGATTTTATTAGTTTTTTGAATTTTGCATATCAGATATTGTTTTTTCAAGAGAATCGATTTTCTTTTGTAATTCTTCAATTTTAATTGCAGTTGGATCCGGAATATGAATTTGATCCAAATCATGCATTTCAAGGACAGGTTTTCCCGACTTTCTTACTATTTTGGCCGGAATACCCACTGCCGTCGAATTTGGAGGGACCTCACTCAAAACAACGGCCCCCGCCGCTATTTTGGAATTATCCCCAACTTTAAAAGGCCCTAGAACTTTTGCTCCGGCGCCAACCATAACGTTGTTTCCGAGCGTAGGGTGACGTTTCCCGACGTCTTTTCCCGTGCCGCCGAGCGTAACTCCCTGATATATAGTGCAATCATCTCCGATTTCGGTAGTTTCTCCGATCACGACGCCCATTCCGTGATCGATAAAGAAACGTTTTCCGATTTTTGCTCCCGGATGGATTTCAATTCCCGTTTTGTGTCTCGATCTTTGAGATATCATTCTCGCGATAAAATAATGTTTTCTTTGATAAAACCAATGGGCTATACGATGTTTGATTATCGCGTGAAAACCGGAGTAAAGGAAAAAAACCTGCGCGCTGCTTGTCGCGGCCGGGTCTCTTTCTTTAATGTTGTTGATTTCTTCTTTGATAGTTTTAAACACGGTTGCTCCTTTCGAGCTATATCTTTACGGTTTTTCCTCTCGGAACCTTGATATTTTTCCCTTTTGCCAATATCCACACGTCGATAGCCGAGGGGTTTGAGACATAGTTCATTTCGAGAGAAAAATCGAGCGATTCGTAAGCTCTTATATAGTTATAAATTTCGATGTTTGAGGCGTACCATATATCGTCTCGTTTTTCTAATTTTTTGAAGAAATTTTCTATAACGTTCCAATTTTTATTTTCGTCAAACTCATAACTGTGTCCCCAGAGATAAAACAGCATCGGATCGGCTCCGACGTCTTCATCTCTAAAAAAAATCGTTTTGTCTTCAAGCCCCGGGTCGTTATGGTGACAGGTGGGGTTGAGTCTCAGCCAATCTTTCGGAAGATCGAAGCTTTCACTGCTTGTTGTAGTCCGAGCATAATAAAATCCGGCGTTTTTCAGCGCGTTTACCGTATCATCGGAATATGTGCCGTATGGATAAGCAAAGCCGTGAATAATACTTCCCGAGGCGTTTTCCAGGCGCTGTCTGTCTTCTATAATCTCCCGCAGGGCAAGGGGATAGGGGAGTCTTTCAAGAAATGTGTGAGTCAGGGAATGGCAGCCTATTTCCATACTATGCTTTTTATACAATCTTATTGCCTCTTTTTCAGGCAATCGTCTGTCACATATCTGATCTTTATCGTATTTTTTCAGTCTTGAAGCAAAACAAAGGCTGTTTAGATTAAAGGTTCCGTAAAATCCGTAATCTGTCATCATTTCGACTAGTTTTATATCTTGTTCGACCCCGTCGTCATAACTCAAAGTGACGGCCTTTGTTTTTCCTTCCGGAAATCTCAAAAATTTTATTTTCATAATATATCAGTTCCTTTTATATCAGCTCTTATGGTTTTCATTCGAAAAAATTATAATTATTTTTATTTTATTTTATTTCATAGAGTTTATAAACGCCTTGAAAATCTTTTGGTCGGTTATGTCGGATTTATATAAGAATTCCGGGTATCATTGAAGAGCCTGTAAAAATTTATGTTTAGGCATATAGAGCGTCTCTATTAATCCGTCGTCCGCGACAGTCATGATTTTCAGTTCTTCGGCAACTTTCTTGACAGCTTAGTAATAATAGCTGTTTAGCTGTAAACCCTTTGTTTTTATTAAATCGAAAAGAGGAGAATCGGTTTCAATATTGACGTTATGCGCGGGGATATCGTACGGTGGGTTTTGATGATGTGTTGTTAGTGTGGAATATTGGAGAGGAATATCTTGGTATAAAGTTCCTCCCAAAGCCGCGTTGATAAATTGAATACCACGGCAAATACCCAATACCGGAATATCGGAACTAATCGCGAGATTCAAAACTAAAAGCTCCATACTGTCCCGTTTCTCGCAACAAGAGGTAGTCTCGTTAAGCGGTTCCTCGTTATATATGTATGGAGACACGTCTTGTCCTCCGGTAAATAACAAGCCGTCACAGATATCGACGAGCTGCGATATTTCATTTTTGTCGTCGGACAAAGGCAGGATTATCGGAATTCCTCCCGCTTGCGACACTCCGTCCATATATCCGGGAAGCATCCAGATACTATCTTTTTTTCGTCCCACAAAGGCATAACCCCGACTATCGGTTTCATTAGCGTATCCTCATATAATGAATAAATTTTATTTTCTTGACATTAATGCGACGGATTCCACATGCCCCGTTCTCGGGAACATATCGAAGGGCTTAATCTTGTTTATCTCGTATAATTTTTTATCTTTATTTAGCTTGGCTATATCCCTTGCCTGAGTAGCGGGATTACAGGATATATAAATGAATTTTTCCGGGAGATAATGTTTTATGGCTTCTATCGTTTCTTCCGAGAGTCCTTTTCTCGGAGGGTCGACTATAATAACGGTCGGATCTCCTATTTTTTTGAATTGAAAGTCAAGGGTTGATATTTCTTTCATATCGCAGCGAAAGAAATTAACGTTCTCAATTTTGTTTAACACCGCGTTTTCATATGCGTTATCTACCGCTTGTTTTATTATTTCAATTCCGAACGCGTGCTTCACTTTTTTCGCGGCTATCAAGCTTATAGTTCCTATTCCTGAGCAGATATCCAAAAGAATATCCTCCTTGGATAGCATTCCGCTGTTAATGATATAGTTATATAAATTTTCGGTTTGTTCGCTGTTTATTTGATAAAAGGAAAGGGGAGAAATGTTAAATTTGAGTCCGCAAAGCTCGTCTGTTATCTCGTCTTTTCCCCATATGGGAATACATTCTCTGCCGAGAATAACGTTAGTATCAGCTTTATTTATATTTAAAAATATACTTTTTACGTTTTTGCAGGAAGAAAGCGCGGAGGTCAATTGTTCTTTGTGGGGAAGAGAACTTCCGGTAGTGACAAGGCAAACCATAATTTCTCCAGTTGAGTGAGCTTTTCTCAAATAAAGGTGTCGTAGAAATCCTTTTCCGGTTGTCTCGTCATACGGTAATATCCCGAACTGTTTAATATATTTTTCTACCGTCTCGATTATTTTATCAAAATCTTTATCTTGAAGATTGCAGTTATCTACTTTGATTATCCGGTGAGAGTTTTTAGCATAGAAACCAAATTTTCCTTCGAGAGAAAGAGGATATTGAATCTTATTTCGGTATCCTATTATCGACGGTGACGGGACTACGTCTTCTATATCGCACTGATAGTCAGGATAATTATGTTTATAAGAGTGTGATATACAATTTTTCTTATATTTCAGTTCTGTTTCATAATTGATATTTTGATATGTACAACCTCCGCATTTTGTAAAAAAAGGACATGTAGAATGAATTCTGTCGGTCGAGGGTTCGATGATTTTTTCAATTATCGCGTAAGCGTGATTTTTCAAAACCTTTACGATTCGGCAATCCGCGACGTCTCCGATGACAGCGTTATGGATAAATATGACAAAATTTGAAAGATCATCGTCGCTATATTTAGCGACCCCCAGTCCCTCAAATGTCATGTC
>CAJFPG010000062.1 GCA_904398665.1 Candidatus Geddesella stercoravicola
TGTGTAAAAGCGATAAGATAAGAAAGATAATGATTCGTTTCGAACGTGTTTAAATTGATATTTATTCGTTCGTTTTGCGACATAAATCTGCCTGAAAAAAAAGTTAACCTTTTATTAGATTATAAACGCGCGGGATTTTTCCCGCGCTTAAACGGCTGACGAGGTTTTTTGTGGCCGAAAAAAAAGAAAGGGAGAAATCCGCGATGATACGAGTCAGTTCCCTGACAAAAAAATACGGTAAAACTATCGCCGTAAATAATGTTTCTTTCTCTGTCGACGAGGGGGAGATAATCGGAATACTAGGGCCGAACGGGGCCGGGAAAAGCACTCTGATGAATATGCTTACGGGGTATATATCTTCTTCTTACGGGGATATCTCAATAGGAGGGTTCGACCTGTTGGAAAAACCTTCCGAGGCGAAGAAATTGATAGGATATCTTCCCGAGGTCCCTCCTTTGTATCCGGAACTTACCGTATATGAGTATTTATCTTTTGTTTATGACCTTAAAAAATGTTCTCTCGGGAAAAAAGAGCATATAGACGAGGTTATGGATATTGTAAAGATAACCGAGGTTAGAAATCGCGTTATCCGAAATCTCTCCAAAGGCTATCGTCAGAGAGTGGGGCTTGCCGAAGCGCTTATAGGCAATCCGGAAATCCTTATTTTGGACGAGCCTACCGCGGGCCTTGACCCGAAAGAGATTGTTGAGATTCGTAATCTGATAAAAAAACTCGGGGACGTAAAAACAGTTCTTATTTCGTCTCATATATTATCGGAAATCCAATCCACCTGTCGAAGAGTAATAATATTGAATCGGGGCGAGATACTGATGGACGCCGATATAGAAGAACTTTCCACGAATATAGGCCCCAACAGTAGGTACGGGGTTCGTCTCACGGCTCCGGAAGAAGAGGTTATTCCGGTGTTTTCATCTCTTCCCGGCATTTCAAAGATTCAGTATGTCGGGTCTTTTGAGAAAGGGACCGTCGATATTATCGTCGAGGCGGACAAAAGAGTCGATATTAGGAAATTACTTTTCGACGAGTGCGCGAAAAGAAATTGGTATATATTGATGATAACGCCTCTCGGCGTCAGTCTTGAGGATATTTTCCTGCAAATAGTCGATAAAAACGGCAAAACAGCGCTTGTTTCCCCCGAGACTCAAAACGAGGACAATGAGAAAACGACTGATTTTTCCGGCGAAACTGACGAAAAAGAGAATCTAGACGGCGAAGGAAAAGAAGTTGAGGACGGAGAAACTTACGCTGACATAACAAACGGCGAGAACGGAGAGGAGGAAATAAAAAATGACGGCGATAATTAAAAAGGAATTCATTTCTGCTTTCAAAACGTCGTACGGCTGGCTTTTGATAGCCGTTTACGCTTTGCTTTCCGCCGTTCTTTTTTCCTTGTTCGTCTTGTGGTTGAACACGAGTTATATCGGAAATTATTTCGGGCTGTGGATATTTTTTGTAGACCTTATTTTTGTTTCGATTCTCTCGATGAAAATGCTCGGAGAGGAAAAAAAGACCAAAACCGATCAACTTATTTTAACTTCTCCGATAGGAGTCTCGGGATATGTTACCGGAAAATTTATAGGAAGTTATATAATTTATGTTTTGGCTTTTTTAGTGAATTTTTTATTTTTCGGCCTGATAATGATTTTCGGCACTCCCGATTACGGAATGTTTTTTTCAAATTGTATAGGAAATTTGCTGGTCGGAGCGGCGATGATATCGATAGCTATATTTATCTCTTCTCTCACTTCTTCCCCTGTCGGCGCCGCCGCCGGGACTTTCGCCGTGCTTTTCGGCATGATGGTGGTGGAGTTCTTCACGGCTTATTGCCCGATGTGGATACAGTATGTTTTCAGATATATAGTTATATATAATTATTACGAGGATTTCTCAAACGGGATAATTTCTCTTCCCGCCGTTATTTATTATATAAGCGTTACGGTCGTTTTCCTTTTCCTCGCCGTGAGGATGACCGAAAAACGCCGTTGGAATTGAGGTGAGAGAATGAGAAAATCAAAAGAGAAACGTCTTTATCAAATCGACGAGTCCGTTCCTCGCTACGAAACGGGGAAAGCCGCGGTTAAAAAAGTTAAGTATTACTCGGTAAACACCGTTTTCACCGTTGTTTTTATAGCTGCTGTCGTCGTTATAAACGTCCTTCTCGGAGTTCTTTCAAATAAAGTGAATTTACGTCTTGATCTCACCTCCGAGGGCGTATTTACGCTTTCCGATACTTCTAAATCATTAATTTCGGAATTGAGAGACGCGAATAAAAAAGTTGAGTTGATAATTTGTACCGACGAGGAGACGGCGAGAGCCGCGGCGTCGTCGAACACGGGGAACTCGGTTTCCGTTACGAGGTATATTGTAGAGACCTGCGAGGAATACGCGAGAGAATATGACGGGATAACGGTCTCGTATGTAGACCCGACGTACAATCCCTCTTATTATAATTCAAGAGGGATAAATTTGAACGATACCACGGCGTCGGCCGTAGTGATGGCGGTATATTCCCCCGATACCGGAAGATACAGACTCATAGATTCGACGTCGGTTTCAAATATGGAATACGTCGCTTTTGAGCGTCGGCTATCGGCGGCTTCTTTATTTGTTACGAAGGACGATTTACAGACAGTTTGGGCTATAACGGGTCATGGGGAAACGTCGATACCGTATTACGAACTGTTGCTTGAAGATAACGGATATATACTCGAATACGCTAATCTTTCCGATTACGAGGAAATCCCGGAAGAGGTTTCGATGCTCATTATAGTGAATCCGACCCGGACGTACGATTCGGACGATATCTCTAAAATCGACGCGTTTTTGTCAAACGGAGAGGCTCTCGGAAAACATTTAATGGTTTTCGGTGATTTGGATATGGGGACGAATCCTTTGCTTGAAAGTTATTTGAGGGACGAGTGGGGAGTTTCAATCGGGAGCGAGGTCGTATTTGATACTGACAGTTCGAATATATATGAGATGCAAACGGCCGGCGTGACTTTTTTGACGGTGGATTACGCTGAGGAGACAATTTCGGGAAGTCTTTCTTCTTCCGACGCTCCTCTTAGGGTACTTCTCGGAAAGACGAAAACAGTCGAGAGGGCGTTTGACGAGCTTGACAACGTAAGGACCGAGGCCTTGCTCATGTCTTCCGACACTTCCTATTCTAAAAATATAGTTCTTTATCAGAACGGAAATAGTTATACGAAGGAAGAGGGCGATAGGGAGGGGCCGTTTAATATTGGGGCTATATCAGAGAAATATCGCTATGACGGAACATCGAAGATCGCTTCGAACGTCGTGGTATTCGGCACCACTTCTTTGGTTGACGGGGTATTTTTGTCGAACGTTTACGGGAGTACTTCCTCTTCCGCCGATTATATACTTAATGTGACCAAATATCTTGTCGCTTCCTCCGGAGAAATAGATACCGATATTCTTTCGGTCGATCTTTCCGGCGGAACTTTGGGTTTTGAGTCTAACGCTCAATTCTTTCTCTCTCTCGCCGTTATAGTAGCGATTATTCCTCTCGTTTTCGCGGGAATAGGAATATGGAGAGCTTTGATAAGGAAGTATAAATAATGAAAAAGAAGCTGATAATTATAATTTCCGTCGTCGCGGTTCTTATAGTCTCGGCGGTCGCGGTATATTTTGTCTCGATGCTTTCGGATACTCCCTCGCCAGAAGCGGAACAGGAGGAAAATGAGGCTCGTACCGTCGTTTATTCCGACGACGCGACTCTCTTCAATTCTCTTACTGTTGAAAACGAGCACGGTTCTTATACTTTGGTAAGGGACGGAGATTCGATTGTCATAGAGGGCAGAGAACAAATTCCGCTTCTTTCGGCGTCTTCGACGTCTATGTTTGAGACTTTCGCCGACGTCTATGTGGTCAGAACTATTTCGGAGGACTCGACGGAAGGTTTTGGATTCGATTCCCCTTCGGCTGTCTTGACCGTTAAAAAAGCCGACGGCTCGGAGAAGACGATGTATATAGGGGATATCGCGGCGAATACCGAAGGATGCAGATATATGTGTTTCGCGGGAGAAAGCACAGTTTATCTTATGGACGCCGACCGTTCCGAGAGGTATCTGGCGGATAAATCTCTTCTCTATTCTAAAACAGTCTCAAAATATTTTACCTCTGATGAGATGGTCTCTATTTCGATCGTAAGACCCGACGGGGAGGAGATACTTTTACGGCCGTCAAACGAGGAGGAGTCCGGTGATATGAATTTCATTTCGGGGTATACGATGGAAAAACCGTTTTTATTCGGCGCCGATTCCGATATCGTTACTTCTCTTTGCGAAACGTTGGCGGCGCTTCCTTCCGCTTCTGTTGTCGAGGACGACGTCACGGAAAAGATGTTGGACGAATACGGGATATCGAACGGAACAACAGTTACCGTCGTCGCGAATTATGACACCACTTCTATGACCCTTGATTCGGGAGACGTAAATCCGTATTACGATCCGGGAAACGAGGACGGATTCGTCACTCTTACGACGGTTTATCGTATAGGCGGCACTCGTGAAAATCTGATATATTTTACTTATGACGATATCCCCATTATATATTCTCTAACGAAATCAGATATGGATTTTATAAATACCGAGACGTATCAGTATTGTCAGCGTCTTGTTAATATCGCGTATTTGACCGATCTTTCCGGACTCAGCGTGGATACATGCGACGGGAATATTTATGATTTTGTTATTACTTCCGAGGCTGACGGGGAGGGGAATATAGACGTTTCTTCGGTCACTTTGGATTACGCCGCTGTTGATACGGATAATTTTAAGAGTTTTTATCAAAATATTGTTTCTGTAAGTCATAGCGATATAGGGACCAAACCCGAAGATTCCGACTGCGTCTTGCGGCTCACTTACGAGTTTACGTCGGGCGAACGCGATATAGTTGAGTTTTGGAGTTTTCCGGATGATTCTCGAAAAACGTTTATGACGATTGACGGGGAAGGGCGTTTTGTCGTGTTGATGACAAAGGTCGATAAAATAAAAAATGATTTGCAAAAATTGCTTTCCGGCGAGGAAATAAACACAAATTGATTTTTTTGGAATAGTTTTTTGTTTTTTGTATGAACGGCTCACTTTTGATTTTATTTCGGAAGGGAGTCGTTATTTTTTTTCTTAAAAATATTATTTTTTTAATCATTAGAAAATTATTTAATAAAAAGAAAAGTTTTAATATTGGATTTTTGGGATAATAAGTTTTTCCCTTTTATTTTTTTAGCGTTCGCGAGTTTGGTTGAGAAAAATTTCAGTATTTATTTTTTTGTTTTGTCAAAAGACGTTTGTATATGGCGGAGAAAATCGTCGGATTTTTCCGACGACAGACGAAGGAGTAAATGGCCGGCGTGTTTTTTGTTCGCCTCGACCCATTTGTCCCAGTCGCTTTTTTTATTATATGGTTTTCGGGTGTTCTTTGTGGGTCTTTCTTGTTTTTTCGAATGAATATTTTTGTAATTGTTCGGACATTTTGGAAATGTTTTTGTTTCGGAAGAGTTTTGTGTATTTAAGTTCGATTGAAGTTTCTGTGTTTTTTTGAGGAGAAATTCCTTATTTGTTTCCTCGGAAATTTTGGCTCGAAAAAATTTATCATAAGCGTTGTTAACATTTTCTTGATCAAGCATTTGTTCGAGTATATATTCTCTTTTTTCCGCTTCGTCCCTAATTCGTACGTATCGGGCACTTTTTTTAAGCTCGGTGAGGAAAAAGTTATAAAATTCTTTTTGGTTGAATTTTATTTTGACAAATTTGTTCATAGGATTTTTCTCCTTTTATAGTTTTTCCTCAGTTCCTTTTTTCTTTTATAGTAATTATATCATAGGTATTGTCCTATAAAAAGGACAAAAGGCGAAATAATTGAGTTATATCGGGTAAAAAACAATTTTTTTATTTATGTTTACGGATTTTTATATAGGTAATTTAATATTAATTTATTAAATATTTAATATTAAATATTTAATATTAATAAAAAATATTAAAATTACGGTTAAACTTCTTGTTTTGTGTTCCCTGTAACGTGGATTTATATATAGGAAAGTAGTTACTTTCTGAGATTTCGAGAGAGCGCGGAGAGTTTTAGACATATAAAAAACATAAAAACCACCCGCAAAGCGGGTGGGGTAAGATAGTTGTATCGAGAATTTTATAATTTTTATTTTATATAATTAAGTTATTTAAAGTTGTTTAAGATTTATATATGGAAATATTTATTCGAGGGTTAGTTTATTTTCTTCTCACTCCGTCGTTTCCCATATCTCTGTTTTTTACTTTCAGTCTCCCGATAGCTCTGGCGAGGGTTGCTTGCGCCGAGCGATATTCTCTCATGCTTCTTTTTTGCAAAAGTATTTCTCTCGCCTCGTCCGCTTGTCTTTTCGCCTTGTTCGCGTCTATCTCGTCGGGATGTTCCGCGGTATTTACCAAAATCAGAACTTCATTGTCTTCGACTTTTACGATTCCGTTTGACACCGATGCGATTTCGGTTTCTTTTCCCGGAATTTTGTACGTTATCATTCCCGGGACTATCGCCCCTATAAGATTTCTGTGGTTTGCCAAAATACCGTATTGCCCCTCTGTTGTCGGCACTACGAGAGATTCGCACTCTCCCTCGTAAAATGGTCTGTCGGCTTGAAGAATACGTATCTTAAACGTTTTATTGTCTGACATTATATATCACCGAGTTCTTTTGATTTTTTCACAACGTCATCTATTGTTCCTACGTTATAAAACGCCGCTTCCGGGTATTTGTCGGCTTCTCCCGACACGATTGCCTCAAATCCTCTGACCGTCTCTTTTATGGGAACGTAAATTCCGGGAAGCCCGGTAAATTTTTCCGCGACAAAAGTCGGTTGAGCCAAAAAACGCTGTATTCTTCTCGCTCTCCCGACAACGAGCTTATCCTCGTCCCCGAGTTCGTCCATTCCGAGAATTGCGATTATATCTTGCAGTTCGTTGTATTTTTGGAGTATTTCCTGTACCGTTCTCGCGATTTTATAATGTTTTTCTCCTACGGTATTCGCTTCGAGGATTCGCGAGGTAGATTCAAGCGGATCTACCGCCGGATAAATGCCTTGCTCTGCGATTTTTCTACTGAGAACCGTTGTCGCGTCGAGATGGGAAAAGGTGGTCGCCGGCGCGGGGTCCGTGAGATCGTCGGCGGGGACGTATACCGCTTGAACGGAAGTTACCGAGCCGTTTTTTGTGGAGGTTATTCTTTCCTGTAAGGCTCCCATTTCCTCGGCGAGAGTCGGTTGATATCCGACGGCGGAAGGCATTCTTCCCAGCAGCGTGGATACCTCGCTTCCCGCTTGAACGAAACGGAAAATATTGTCGATAAACAAAAGTACGTCTTTATGCTCTTTTTCTCTGAAATACTCCGCCATTGTAAGTCCCGACAACGCGACTTTCATTCTCACTCCCGGAGACTCGTTCATTTGTCCGAAGACGAGCGCAGTTTTGTCGGAAACGCCGCTTTTTTTCATTTCACGCCATAAATCGTTGCCTTCTCGGCTTCTCTCGCCGACTCCCGTGAAGATTGAGTATCCTCCGTGCTCCGTGGCTATGTTGTGAATAAGTTCCTGTATAAGAACCGTTTTCCCTACCCCGGCGCCTCCGAAGAGTCCTATTTTTCCGCCTTTTGGGTAAGGTTCCAAAAGGTCTATTACTTTTATTCCGGTTTCGAGAATCTCAACGGCCGGTCTCTGGTCATCAAAGCGGGGAGCTTTGCGGTTAATTTCCCAGCGTTCTGCGGTTTCGGGAATTTCTTCCCCTCCGTCTATCGGTTCCCCGAGGACGTTAAACATCCTATCGAGAGTCTGTTGTCCGACCGGGACTTTGATTCCCGCTCCCGTCGCTGTGACCGTCGCGCCTCTCGCTAAACCCTCGCTTGCGGAAAGCATTATGGAGCGTACCGTTTTATTCCCGATATGTTGAGCCACTTCCATGACTCGGGTTTCTCCGTTTATCGTTACGGTCAGAGCTTCCCTGATTCTCGGAAGAGCCCCGTTTTCGAATACCGCGTCTATTACCGGTCCCGATATTTGTACGATTTTTCCTTTATTCAATGCCCGCGACCTCCTTTTTTTGTCTTTGGGCTTTCGCTCCCGCCGAAACTTCGGTGATCTCTTGGGTTATCGCCGCTTGTCTTACTCTGTTATATTGCGTCGAAAGATTTTCGAGAATTTTTTCCGCGTTTCGGTTAGCGGAATCCATCGCCGTCATACGAGCGTTTTGCTCACAGCAAAAGCTATCTATAAGAGCGCTGTAAATATATCCCGAGACATAACTCGGCATCATCGTGTCGAGAACCATTTCCACCGAGTTTAAAAACTCGAACGGCGTGGTTATGTTTTTTTCGTTTTCGTTCATAAATTCGTTTCTGTGAAACGGCAGCAGTCTCGCCGTCGTCGCTTCCTCTGTCAATCCGTTTTTCCAGTCGGTATATACGACGTATATTTTATTGACTTGCCCCGAATCGTACATATCCAAGAGAATCGAGGAAATTTCTCTCGCTCTTTGCATCGTCGGGTTTTGAGCGGTATATAAAAAACTGTGTTCTATAGGAATTTTCTTTTGTGAGAAATATTGTCTTCCGTATTCCCCAACAACAAAAAGTTTCGTTTTCGCGTGTTTTTTTAAGAGGCTTTCGGCGGCTCTGATCGCGTTTATATTGTATGCTCCCGCGAGTCCCTTGTCAGACGTTATTATCAGACAGCCGTATGTCCCTCCTTCGAGGATTTTTCCGTCCGCCGGATAGAAATAACGACTGTCGACATAGGGGGCTCTTCTGAAAATTCTTTTTATTTCGCCCCTCATCGCGTCGAAATACGGTCTTGTTTTGTCAAGTCCGCTTTTTGCTTTTCTCATTTTTGTGGAGGCGATAAGATACATCGCGTTCGTTATCTTCTTTGTGTCTCGAACGCTGTTTATATGATTTTTTATCTCCTTCATATTCGGCACGAGAGTCACCGTCCTCCGTTTTCGTATGCCGCGCGGTATTTTTTAGCCAGTTCTTCGACCGCGGTTTTCGTCTCGGGCGAAAGATCTTTCGTATTGTTAATATCTCTGCATATATCAGTGGCGTTTTCCTCGGCGTATTCTATAAATCCTTTGCGGAAATCGTCGATTTTGTCGAGAGGAACATCTATCATCGCCCCGGACAGTGCCGCGATAAGAGTCAGGATTTGTTCAAGCTGCGTCATCGGACTGTATTGTTCCTGTCTTAAAAGTCTCATGAGTCCCTGTCCGTAAATTAATTGTCGTTTTGTCGTTTCGTCAAGGTCGCTTGAAAACTGAGTGAAAACTTCCATTTCTCTATATTGCGCGAGATCTAGACGCAAAGTTCCCGTGGCCCTTTTCATGGCTTTTGTCTGAGCGTCGCCACCGACTCTCGATACCGAGATTCCAACGTTTACCGCCGGGCGTTGTCCTGCGAAAAACAAATCGCTTTCAAGAAATATCTGTCCGTCGGTTATTGATATTATATTCGTGGGAATGTAGGCGGAGACATCTCCCGCCTGGGTTTCTACTATCGGGAGCGCCGTCATAGATCCTCCTCCTCTTTCTTCCGATAGACGGGCGGAGCGTTCGAGCAGACGAGAGTGAAGATAAAAAACGTCTCCCGGATACGCCTCTCTTCCCGGAGATCTTCCGAGAAGCAGACTGAGAGAACGATATGCCACGGCGTGTTTGGACAAGTCGTCGTATACTATGAGCACGTCTTGTCCTTTGTTCATAAAATATTCTCCAAGGGCGCAGCCGGCGTAAGGAGCTATATACAAAACCGGGGAGGGGTCGCTCGCCGAGGCGTTTACGATTATCGTATAGTCCATCGCTCCTTGTTTTCTCAGCGTCTCTTTGAGCTGAGCCACGGAACTCGCTTTTTGTCCTATCGCGACGTAAACGCAGACAACGTCTTTCCCTTTTTGATTTATTATTGTGTCAACGGCGATA
This sequence comes from Candidatus Geddesella stercoravicola, assembly GCA_904398665.1. Lineage (GTDB taxonomy): Bacteria > Bacillota > Clostridia > Oscillospirales > UBA644 > Geddesella > Geddesella stercoravicola. The sequence continues at coordinate 9,996 of CAJFPG010000062.1, forward strand.
GCCGTTTTCCCCGTCTGTCTGTCCCCTATTATCAGTTCTCTTTGGCCTCTGCCGATAGGGAACATCGAGTCTATCGCCAGAAGCCCGGTTTCAAGCGGTTCGCTGACCGGCTGTCGGTCGATTATGCCGGGAGCCGGATTTTCTATCGGAAGATATGCGGACGCTCTTATTTTACCTTTCCCGTCTATAGGGTTCCCGAGAGGGTCCACGACTCTTCCCAGAAATTCTTCCCCGACGGGCATTCCCGCGGTTTTTCCCGTTCTCCTGACGGAACTTCCCTCAAAGACGGTCGCTTCGTCCCCAAAAAGAATACAACCGACTTTATCTCGATTCAAATCGAGAACCATTCCTTTTGCTCCCGAGGCGAAAATTACAATTTCCCCGTAAGCGACTCGTTCGAGTCCCGTTACTGTCGCTATCCCGTCTCCGACGCTTTGAACCGTGCCGAACTCGTTTGGAATCGCTTTTGGTTCCCATTCTTCGACAGTTTCGGTGAGAAGAGATATTATGTCTCCCGGTTTTCCGGAAAGGCTTTTTAAATCTTGTTTAAGCTGAGCGTAAAGTCCTTTGACGCTCCAATCGTATACTTCCGAGCCTACTTGAAGACGGAAGCCTTTTTTTATTGTCTCGTCTTTTTCCCAGACAAACTCGACGTCCTTTCCGTATTTTTCTTTTACGAAGTCGGAGAATCGTTTTTTTTGGGTTTCATTAGGTTCAGTTGCGGAAAAAAGAATAGCTTTTTTAGCGGAAATCGAGTCAGGCATTGTCCGACCCCCGTTCCGCGTCCGAAAGGAATTTGTCAAAGGTTTCAAAGTCCGATTCTTTAAGAATTTTTTCCGCGGCCGCCGTTGCTATATCGGTAATCTGAGATTGAGTTTCCAGGAGAATTTTGTCTCTTTCCGCTTGGGCGTCTTTTCTCGCGTTTATAATTATTTTTCTGGCTTCTTCCCGAGCTTTTTCTATTTCTGTCTCCCCGATTTCCGCGGCTTTTTTAGCGGCGTCGGATTTCTTTTTCGCGATTTCGTCGTCGGAGTTTCGCATCAACTGTTCGTATTCGGTTTTTAATTGTTCCGCTTTGTTCAGTTTTTCGTCCGCTTCCTCGCTGAGAGAAGCGAAACGTTCCTCTCTTTTCTTAATAAATTTATTTACGGGTTTGTACAAAAGGAGATAAAGTCCCCCCGCTAAAATCACGAAATTCAATAAATGCAGGAGTATCTGCTGAAAATCTATATTCAAAGGCAGATTCATCGTAACGCCTCCTCGATTAAAGCACGAATATTATCAATATCGCTACTATAAGAGCATAGATTATGGCGGTCTCTATAAATACGAGTCCTAGCATCAAGCTCGTCCTAATGTTTCCGGAGGCCTCCGGCTGACGGGAAATACCGTCCGCCGATTTCGCTATCGCTATACCCATACCGACGGCGCCTCCCGCGGCGGCGAGCGAAATGGCTATTGCGGCGGCGATTGCTTTAGCGCTGAGAACTCCGCTTTCGGAACTCGCGTTTGAGGCCTGACTTTCCGAGTTTTCCGTCGTTTCAGAGTTTCCCGAGATTTCAGCGTTGGCGGCGTTCGCGGCGATATCCTCGTTGGAATAGTCGTTTGCCGCGAAAGCGGGAAGGGAAAGAAGAGCCGCTATTATTACTACCGCGACGCAAATTGACAATCTTCTCAAAGCTTTTTTCATTTTATTTTCCTCCGTTTCAAACATTTTGAGCTCAACCTCAAAACTCAATCGAGATTTTTTATGTTTTTTGTATTATTTTTTTCTGTTATTTTGGGCGTTTTTTATTTTTGCCTCTATTTTTATTAATTATTGTTTTTGTCGCTTTCTCTCGGATAAATCTATTTCTTTTTGTTATATTTGTTTTTATAGAGCTTATTTTGTTACTTTCATTAGATTCATTTTTCGCTTTTGTTTTTTAGACTGTCTTTGTGTTACTTTTGGTTTTTATTAGATTGGTTTTTTTGCTTTCTTTTTTTATTGCCTTGTCTTTTTTCCTGGGCTTTTATTAGATTGGTTTTTCGCTTTCATTTTTTATTGCCTTGTCTTTTTTCCTGGGCTTTTATTAGATTAGTTTTTTTTTGCTTTCGTTTTTTATTGTCTTGTCTGTATTGCCATAGGCTTTTATTAGATTGGTTTTTCGCTTTCATTTTTTATTGTTTTGTCTTTTTTTTCTGATTTATTTAATTTGATTTTTACTTTTTTATTGCCTGATTTTGTCTTTGTTTTTAAAAACTTGTTTTGCGGCTTTTACTTTTTTTATTTTATTTATGCGTTCATTTATTTCTTTTCTTTGGTTTTATCCTTTTTCCTCAATACTCTCGTAAAGCTCGTTGGTTGGTTTGGGATTGTAAGGAGAATTTTCCCCGGTTTTCTTGTGCTTCTCTCGTTTTTTCTTTTTTTCACTCGGTTCGGACACTTCCCCGTAAAACAGCGCCGTCAGCATCGTTAAAACATAAGTTTGTATGAGCGCGTGAAGGAGTGTGAATAATACCGCGACAACCACCGGTAAAATAAAACTGAGACTTATATAGTGATATACGAGCTCTGTTACGAGAGCTCCGCTTAATAGAGCCCCGAATAATCTGAAACTCATAGATATCGGCAGAGAAAAATCTTTAAGCGTTCTCCCTATTCCTCTTATGCCGTTTCCGACTATTCCTCCTGATAAAATGACAAGGTAGGAAAGACAGCCGAGCATTATCGCCGCGTTTATGTCTGATAGAGGAGCGGGAAGAGACATCGGCATTCCCTGTGTTGTTATCGCTTCGAAGCCCGTAAGCTCGAAAAGCGTTCCTATAAAAATATAAGTTCCCGCCGAAAAGATATAAGCTCCGAGAAAAGTATTTCGGTGAGGGCTATTCGTTTTCGCGAGGTTGTCAAAAAATTCCACAGCCGATTCTATCACCGCCTGAAATTTTCCGGGAACTGTTTTAAATCTAGGTATCGCGACAATTCTTATAATAGCAGCGGCGATAAGAAGTATCGCGGTTACCGAGATGGCCGAGATCATCGCGGGATTTACTTCTATTCCGAAAAAGTCTATTTTATTTGTTCCATGCAAAACGGCGTCTCTCATCGTCGTTTGTATGCTCTCTTCCCCTTTCGCTGGGGATGTAAGAAATACTCCGGCGGTAATCGCGGCTATAAGTAGTAACCATACGATGATAAACGTAATTCTTTTCTTTTTGCTCATAATCCTTCCCTTTCTTTATCAGAAAAGATTTTCTTATTTTTCACAAATTTATAAACAATTTATTTTTTTGTTTTTTTACCGGCGTCGTTTCTCGGCAGAGGAACCATCGGAATCTTCCGATGGTTCCTCTCTTAAAAATTATGTTCTCTCTTTGATTTCTTTATGCAATTTTTCTAAGAAGGTTTCCGCAGACATCGTCTCGGTTTTGTCGGTAGCTCTGTCTCTTACCGATATCGTACCGTTTTGAACTTCTTGTTCCCCGATTATTATCATGTAAGGAACTCTGTCTACTTGCCGCGCTTCTCTTATCATATATCCGATTTTTTCGTTTCGATTGTCAAATTCCACGCGGATCCCCTCCGCCTTTAACTTCTCATAAATCTCTTTGCCGTATTCCTCGCTTTTTTGCGACACCAATAATACTTTTACCTGTACCGGGGCGAGCCATGTGGGGAATTTCCCCGCGAAATGCTCGGTCAGGATTCCGATAAACCGCTCAATAGAACCGAAGCATACTCTGTGGATCATTATCGGACGCTGATTTTGACCGTGTTCGTCGACGTATTCAAGCTCAAAATTAAGAGGCATTTGAAAATCAAGCTGTATCGTTCCGCATTGCCAAGTTCTGCCGAGACAATCTTCGAGATGAAAATCTATTTTCGGTCCGTAGAAAGCCCCGTCTCCCTCGTTTACGGTATATTCAAGCCCGAGTTTTTCGAGCGCTCCTTTGAGTCCGTTTGTCGCGGCTTCCCAATCCTCGTCGCTTCCCATACTGTTTTCCGGACGGGTTGAAAGCTCTATAAAATATTTAAAGCCGAATTTCTCGTAAACTTCGTTTATGAGCCGAACAACTCCCGAAATTTCGTCGGTAATCTGATCTTTGGTCATAAATATATGGGCGTCGTCCTGCGTGAAACAGCGGACTCTGAAAAGCCCGTGCAACGCTCCGCGAAGCTCGTGTCTGTGGACGATACCGAGTTCCCCGACTCTGAGCGGAAGTTCTTTGTAACTGTGCGGACGGCTTTTATATACCATGACCCCTCCGGGACAGTTCATAGGTTTTATACAGCAGACCTCATCGTCTATCACGGTGCTGTACATATTGTCTTTATAATGATCCCAATGCCCGCTTGTTTCCCAGAGTCTGCGGTTCATTATCAGCGGAGTCGAGACCTCAACGTAATTTTCCCGGTAATGAATTTCTCTCCAATAGTCTATCAAAGAGTTTTTTATCGCCATGCCTTTCGGTAAAAAGAACGGGAAGCCGATCGCTTCGTCGGCGAACATAAAGAGCCCCATTTCCTTACCGATCTTGCGATGGTCTCTTTTTTCCGCCTCTTCCTGCAATTTTAAGTAAGCGTCAAGTTCCGCCTGACTCGCGAAAGCGATGCCGTTTATGCGGGTCAGCATTTTATTGTTTTTATCGCCTTTCCAATATGCTCCCGATTGTTGAGTTATTTTGAACGCTTTGAGCGCTTTTGTGTAAGTCAGGTGCGGTCCGACGCACATATCGATATATTCGCCTTGTTGATAAAAGCTTATAACCGCGTCGTCGGCGAGATCTCCTATATGCTCTTCTTTGTATTTTTCCTTTCTTTCTCTCATCAGCTTTACGGCGTCTTCTCTTGGGAGAGTAAAGGTCTTTATGGGGAGATTTTCCTTGACGATTTTCTTCATTTCCGCCTCTATACGGAGAAGATCTTCGTCTGATAATTTTATGTCGCCGAGATCGACGTCATAATAAAACCCTCTTTCGGTCGCCGGACCGTAACCGAAATCCGCTTCGGGATAAAGGCGTTTTATGGCTTGCGCCATAATGTGAGCGGCAGTATGCCGAATGACGTGAAGTTCTTCCTCGGGAGGAAGCTCTCTCACGATACCGTCGTTGTAGATCGCTTTCATCTAATCCAATCAATCCTTTCCAAACGGAAAACACCCCAGAAAACAGGATATTCCCGTAATTTTCTAAGGGTGCCTTATCGCACGGTTCCACCTTAATTTTTAACTCTTTTCAATCTTTTACGCAGATATACGTCGCGGCTTACTCAAATTTTCCGCCGCGCGGCTCCGGAATGGTCTTCGCGGGAAAGACACATAAGAAACTCACAGCCTATGTTTCTCTCTCTGAATGTTCTTTTCCCGTTACTCTTTCCTTCATCGCCTTTATAATTCGGTCTGATTTTAACACAAAAAGAATACTTTGTCAAGCATATAAATATGAAGTATTGTTGACTTTTTGTTTTTTAAATGATATACTCATAAAAACGTCTCCGTAATATGCTTTCCAAATTGTTTTTCGTAGAAACCAGAACCGAAAAAGTTTTCGGAAATCGAATATCGGAAACCGAATAAGCGTAAACGCGGAGATAAAGTTTCCGAACTTTTTAGTATATTTGGTGTATATTTACTCGAACTTGAAATATCGAGGTTTTTATCCGGGAGGGATTCTTTATGACGGCGAAAACAAAAACAAAAACAGAAATTTTTAACGACGAAATTTGTGGTGAAATTCCTCGTCCCGAATATCCACGTCCCTCTCTGAGAAGGAAAGACAGCAGCTGGATGAATTTAAACGGGCGATGGGAGTTCGAAATTGACGCTTCTGACAGCGGATGGGAAAGATTCGTTTGGAAAAAAGAAAAGCTGGACGGAGAAATTATCGTTCCTTTTGCACCCGAGAGCAGTCTTTCGGGCGTTGAAAATCAGGATTTTATGAAACGGGTCTGGTATCGTCGAAAATTTTCTCTTAATGAAAAACAGCTTTCCGACAGAGTTCTTTTGCATTTTGGAGCGGTAGATTATATCTCTTATGTTTGGGTAAACGGGACTATTGTCGGTAATCATACCGGGGGATATACGCCGTTTTCCTTTGATATAACCGAAAATTGCCGTGAAGGAATAAACTCTGTTGTCGTTACCGCGTTTGACGACACGAGAAGCAAAGATCAGCCCTCGGGAAAGCAATCATCCGATTACGATAATTTCGGGTGCTTTTATACGAGAACAACCGGGATATGGCAAACAGTTTGGCTTGAATTCGTTCCTCGTACTTATATAACGAACGTTTGGCTTGCTCCGAATGTCGAGAGAGAAAATGTGAATGTACGGGTTCGGATAGTCGGAGACAATGTTGAGGAGGGGAAGGAGACTCGGTTTTTTGCCGCGGTCAAAAAAGACGGAAAGACGGTATCGGAAGAGAAATTTCTGTTTAGGGGAGATGAGACCGTTTTTTCTTTGCCCGTAAAGAATCCCGAGCTGTGGGACGTCGGGAACCCCGAGCTTTATGACATAGAAATACGCGCGGAAGATGATAAAGTATTATGCTATTTCGGAATGAGAGAGATAAAGATATCCGGTAAAAAATTTCTTTTGAACGGCAGACCGGTTTTCCAGAAACTTGTTTTGGATCAGGGCTATTATCCCTCCGGCGTGTATACCGCGGAAAGCGACGAAGAAATTTCAAGAGATATAGAACTTTCAATGGCCGCCGGGTTTAACGGGGCGAGAATGCATATGAAAATTTTTGAGCCGAGATATATTTATCACGCGGACAAAAAAGGATATTTGCTTTGGGGAGAATATCCCAACTGGGGATTGGAGTGCGATAGAAAGGGAGCCGCGGAATATATGCTTCCGGAGTGGATAGAAGAAATTAAAAGGGATTTTAACAGCCCGGCGATAATCGGATGGTGTCCCTTTAACGAGGCGGGAGGCGATAACAGCAAAGATCTTTTCAGGTTAGTATACGAAACGACAAAACTTATAGACCCGACGAGACCCGTTATCGATACTTCCGGATGGTTTCACTCCAAGACCGATATTTTTGACGTTCATGATTACGAACAGGATCCCGATAAATTTGCCTCTCACTATATCGGGCTTTCTCAGTTGAAAGATTTTTATGTTGATTTTCCGGAACAGAATTTGAAATATGACGGGAAAATACCGTATTTCGTGTCGGAATGCGGAGGTACGTTTTACGATGTTGAAAATCCGAGCGAGGGTTGGGGATACGGTGACAAACCCGAGAACGAGGAAATGTTTTTTCACCGTTTTGAGACAATTGTGACCACGCTTATCGATAATCCCGACGTCTGCGGTTTCTGCTATACTCAGCTTTATGACGTTATGCAGGAAAAAAACGGATTGTATACTTACGATCGGCGTTCGAAGTTTGATGTTGAGAGAATAAGAAAAATTGTCGGAAAAACTCCCGCTGTCGAAAACGGCTTTGAAAAAGACTGAGGTCCGGCTCATGTAAAACGGGAGCCGTTAATGAAATGATACGATTTTGTTTTTTACGGGAGCTGCTAATGAAAAGATATAATTTTGTTTTTTATGGAAGCCGTTAATTAAAGGGCATAATTCCATTTTTTACGGAAGTCGTTAATGAAAGGACACGATTTTGTTTTTTAAGGACTAGTCAAAAAAAAGATTACAATTTTGTTTTTTACAAGGGTTGTTAATTGTTAATAAAGTGAGCTATTATTTTCGTTTTTTACGTGAGTCGTTAATGAACGGAATACGACTTTGTTTTTTTTTACAGTAACCGTTAATGAACGGAATACGACTTCGTTTTTTTACGGGAATCGATAATGAAGGGAATATGACTTCGTTTTTACGGGGACCGTTGCCGAAGAGAGCGACGTTTTCCGTTTATTGATTTGACCCGCCTTAACTTTAAGGCGGGTCAAATTTATTTAACTTATTTAATTACGAAATTTATCATTTTTCCGGGGACAAAAATTTCTTTGACGATTGTTTTTTTGTCGATAAGAGGAGCTATTTTTTCATCTGTCTTCGCGGCGTTTATCGCTGCGTCCTTGTCAATGTCTTTCGCGAATTTCAAAACCGCTTTCAGCTTTCCGTTTATCTGCACGGGAATTTCGATTTCGTCGTCAACGGTCTTGTTTTCGTCATAGCTCGGCCATTCAGCTCTCGCTATAATGTCCTCGAATCCCGCTTTTTCCCAAAGTTCCTCTGTTATATGCGGGGCGAAAGGATTGAGAAGCGTGAGGAATGTCTCTAATTCCTTGTGTGAGATTCTGCCTTTGGCGTAGATTTCGTTTATCAGCGACATCATCGCCGCTATGGCGGTGTTGAATTTCATTCCCTCGATATCTTCCGAAACTTTTTTCACAGTTTTATGGAAAGATTTTTCAAGGTCGGAGGAGTATCCCTTTTCGTCGGACAACAATTCGCCTAAGGCGTATACCCTGTCGAGAAATCTGCGGCAGCCTTTCATGCTGGACGTGGACCACGGCGCGGATTTCTCAAAATCGCCGATAAACATTTCGTAAAGGCGGAGAGTGTCCGCTCCGTATTCGGCGACGACCTCGTCGGGATTGACGACGTTTCCTCTTGATTTGCTCATTTTTTCGCCGTTTTCTCCAAGGATCATTCCGTGAGAGGTTCTCTTCGCGTAAGGCTCCGGCGTCGGTACGACTCCGATATCGTAGAGAAACTTATGCCAGAAGCGAGAATATAGGAGATGAAGCGTCGTATGCTCCATGCCGCCGTTATACCAATCGACGGGCATCCAGTAGTCGAGCGCCTCCTTTGAGGCCAGAGCGTCTTTGTTTTCGGGATCGGTATATCTGAGGAAGTACCAAGAAGAACCGGCCCATTGAGGCATGGTGTCCGTTTCTCTTTTCGCCGCTTTACCGCATTTCGGGCAGGTGGTATTGACCCAGTCCTCTATTTGGGAAAGAGGGGATTCTCCGGTGTCTGTGGGCTGATAGCTTTTGACGTCGGGAAGCAGTAAAGGAAGTTCGCTTTCAGGGAGAGGAACTATTCCGCAGTGGGGACAATGTACTACCGGAATCGGTTCTCCCCAGTATCTTTGGCGGGAGAATATCCAGTCGCGGAGTTTATAATTCACTTTCGGTCTGCCGACGCCCTTTTCGCTTAAATATTCGATTATTTTCTTTTTCGCGTCCTCAACCGACAGTCCGTTTAAAAAGTCGGAATTGACCATTGTGCCGGTCTCAATGTCGGTAAACGCCTCTTTTTCTATGTCGCCTCCCGCGACAACCTCGATCATCGGCAGAGAAAACGCTTTCGCGAAATCCCAGTCTCTTTTGTCGTGCGCCGGGACGGCCATTATCGCTCCGGTCCCGTAGGTCATTAAGACATAGTCGGATATGAATATCGGAATTTCTTTTCCGTTTACGGGGTTTATCGCCCGAACGCCTTTGATTTCGACGCCCGTTTTTTCTTTCGCGAGTTCGGTTCTCTCAAAGTCGCTTTTTTTTGCCGCCTCTTCGCGGTACGCTTCTATTTTATCGAAATTTTTTATTTTATCTTTCCATCCGTCGATATAATGATGCTCGGGAGATATTACCATATAGGTAGCTCCGAAAAGAGTGTCGGGACGGGTGGTGTAGACGGTGAGAGTTTCTCCCGCCGTTGTCTCAAAATCAACTTCCGCTCCGGTCGAACGGCCTATCCAGTTCTTTTGTTGGGTTTTTACCCTCGGGATATAATCGACGAGGTCAAGGTCGTTTATCAGTCTCTCGGCGTATTTTGTTATTCTCAAAACCCACTGGGTCTTATTTTTTCTGACGACCGGACTCCCGCAACGTTCGCACACGCCGTTGACGACCTCTTCGTTGGCGAGCACGCATTTGCAGGAGGTGCACCAGTTGACCGCCATTTCGGTTTTATACGCCAGATCGTTTTCGAGCAGCTTTAAAAAGATCCACTGAGTCCATTTGTAATATTCGGGGTCGGTCGTGTTTATTTCTCTCGTCCAGTCAAACGAAAGACCGAGAGATTTTATTTGTTCTTTGAAACGTTTGATATTTTTTTCGGTCACGATCGCCGGATGAATATTGTTTTTTATGGCGTAATTTTCCGTCGGAAGTCCGAAAGCGTCCCAGCCGATAGGAAAGAGAACGTTGTATCCTTCCATACGTCTCTTCCTCGCGACTATATCGAGGGCGGTATACGGACGGGGGTGTCCGACGTGAAGTCCTTGTCCGGACGGATAAGGAAATTCTATAAGAGCGTAGTATTTCGGTTTGGAAAAGTCGTTTGAAGCGTTAAAACACCCTTCTTTATCCCATCTTTCCTGCCATTTTTTCTCAATTTTTTTATGATCGTATCCCATTATTCGTCATCTCCGATAAATTCTTTTATGTCAATTTCCTCGGCGTCGCTCCAAAATCGTTCGAGGTTATAAAATTCTCTCGCCTGTTTGCTGTAAATATGGATTATGATGTCTCCGAAGTCGAGAAGCAGCCAGCTTCCCGAATCCTTGCCCTCTCGGTGAAGAAGTTTTTCCCCGTTCTGTTCGAGCATATATTCGCATTCGTCCGCGAGAGAGCGCATATGGGTGTTGCTGGTTCCGCTGCATATCACGAAATAATCAGCCAGAACCGTTACGTCGCGTACTTTTAGAACTTTGATATCTACCGCTTTTTTTGAGGAAAGAGCGGTCACCGCTACTTTTACTTTATTGGGTTTTTCGGCGTTCATTATTTGTTTCTGTCCTTTCTTTTCGGAGTATTTCCGATAAAACTTCTCCGCTTGAATGGAGAGGAAGTAAACCGGATTGTTGTTTTTTCGCAGCTCTTCTATATTCCATTTGAGCCCGAGAGCGACAGTTCTGTCGATATCCTCTCTTGCTGTTTTTCTGTAAAAATCAATGTCGGGATAGCTTCTTGTCGGCTCGGTGAAATCCGAGACATAAAGAAGTTTTTCGAGCAGAGTCATATTCGGTTTCGCCGTCGTGTGATATTTTATGGCCGACAATATTTCCGGATCTTTTATCCCCGCCTCTTTTTCCGCGAAACGGCTTCCGGTAAGCGCGTGGTAAAGACGCGGAATTTTAAGAAAATCGTCGTCGGCTTCAAGGTTGTTTTCCTTTATATAATTTAAGTGCCATTCCGGGGGGAAATCCTTTGTCGAGTCATGGAGCAGCGCCGCTACTTCCGCCTTTCTCAAATCACAGCCGTAGATTTTCGCCAGACACCGAATTTCGTCTCGCACTCCCAAAGAATGTCTGAGGCGGAAAGGGGAGAGGCGTGGCGTTATTATATTCAATATCGTCTCGTCTGACGGCAAAACGTAAAGATGCTTGTCTTTTATGTATTGTTCCGCTTTTTTGTCTATATAATCGGAGACGCTTTCCCCTTGTCTTATTTTTTCGCGGATCGTCGTGGAACTTACCGCGACAGGTTTTTCTTTACCTATCAGACATTTCGCCCCGTATTTTTCTTCAAGGAATTTTTTTTGCCGTTCTATCGTTTCAAGATCTCCTTTTTCCTCTTTTCTCGGAAACGCGACTATCGTGGCCTCCGATATTATTCTTTCGGGGAACCGCCATTCATGTAACGTCAAAAACATATCGGTCCCGACATATAAAAAAAGTTTATCGTCGGGATATTCTTTTCTGAAATGTTCGAGCGTCAGATAAGTATAACTTTTTCCTCCGTTTTTTATCTCCCAGTCGCAGATTTCGGCTTGTTTGACGTCGGATATCGAGAGTCTCGTTATTCGGAGTCTGTCATCGTCCGATATATCTTTCTTTATTTCCTTATGAGGCGGTATGGCTGTCGGAATCACAAAAACTCTGTCAAGATCAAACTCTTTGATAAACGCGTTCAGCGCTTTTTTATGCCCGTTGTGAAAAGGGTTGAAAGTTCCCCCGAAGATTCCCGTTCTCATGGCTTGTTTTTCAGCGATATACGCGGATTTTTCTCGCTTCTTCTGTAAAGGATAAATTTCCCTCCGATTACCTGAACTATATCCGCGCCGCAGATCTCGGATAGTTTTTGCGCCGCTTCTCTCGGAGAAATCGGAGAGGTTTCAAGACACTGAGTTTTCACGATTTCTCTCGCCTCCAAAAGATCGTCAAGTTGCTTTACGGTCTGCTTTGATATCCCGGTTTTCCCGATTTGCAAAGTTACTTCGCTGCCGTTCGCCAATCCTCGTAAATATGCTCTTTGTTTAGTCGTTATCAATATTTTTCAACCTTTCCTCAAATAGCGCGAGAGCTTTTGCTCTGTGGCTGATCTTGTTTTTTTCTTCCGCCGTCATTTCCGCGAAAGTTTTACCTGTTTCGGGAACGTAAAAAAGAGGGTCATATCCGAACCCGTTTTTTCCTCTCGGCGTTTCAAGTATTTCTCCGTAGCATTCCCCTACCGCGACGATTTTTCTTCCGTCCGGGAACAGCATTGTCACCGCGGAGACGAATTTCGCGCGGCGGTCTCTGACACCTTCGAGTTTCTTTAAAAGTTTCTCGTTATTTTTTTCGGTCGTCGCGTTTTCTCCGGAGTATCTCGCGGAATAGACTCCCGGCTCGCCGTTCAAAGCGTAAACGTAAAGACCGCTGTCGTCGGCAATGGTCGGAAGCCCTGATTTTTCAAGGGCGAATTTTGCCTTGATCTCCGAATTTTCCTCAAATGTTTTTCCCGTCTCCTCAGGGTCGGAAAATATCTTTTCGTCTTTGAGGGAAACGGGTTCGAAATTATCGGAAAGAATAGCTTTCATCTCTTTTATTTTATCCGGATTGTTGGAAGCTATAAGAATCTTCGCGGTTCCCATTTTTTCTCTCCTTCGTCTCTGTGTTTTCAGTTTTTTATTTATTCCCCGCCGTTCGTTATTTACTACATTGCGATTACATAGTTACCTCCGCGATGATTTCTAAAATGTTTTTTTTCCCGAAATCGCCGCGATTGAGAAGGCGGACAGCTCCGCCTTGACCGAAATTATTTCCGAAAGAAACTTTAAATATTTCTATATTATATTGTTCATATCGATTATTAGAAATATTTTTATAGTATCTCGTATTATTATTTTTACTTGTGTCAAAGCAATGTTTTTAGTAATAATTATTTTTTACGATTTTTTATGATTTTTCATTATTTTTTATTTTTTTTGCTTTTTGCTTTTTCTTCTTTTTGCCCCTTATTTTCAAAGCGATTTCGGTTTTATTCCTCGTCCAGAAGAGCTTTCGCGAAGCTCTCGGCGTCAAACGGCTGTAAGTCGTCAGCTTGTTCTCCGACTCCTATAAGTTTTACCGGTATTCCCGTTTCGTCTTTTACGGAGATTGTGACGCCTCCTTTGGCTGTTCCGTCGAGCTTTGTCAGCGCCACTCCCGTTATCCCTACCGTTTCTTTAAAATCTTTTGCCTGCGATATCGCGTTTTGTCCCGTCGTCGCGTCGAGAACGAGAAGAATTTCTTTATCCGCTTCGGGGAGTTCCCTTTCTATTACTCTCGATATTTTAGTCAGTTCTTCCATGAGATTCTTTTTATTGTGGAGTCTTCCGGCGGTGTCGCAGATTATTACGTCTTTTCCACGGGCTTTTCCCGCCTTTATCGCGTCGAACACAACCGCGGCCGGATCGGAGCCGTCCTGATGACGAACTATATCCACGCCGCTTCTTTCGGCCCAAACGGATATTTGCTCAATCGCCGCCGCCCTGAAAGTGTCGGCAGCGGCAATCAAGACGCTTTTGCCTTGATTTGTAAGCATATTTGAAAGTTTTCCGATAGTTGTGGTTTTCCCGACTCCGTTCACTCCCACCACAAGAATGATCGACGGTTTTGTGGCGATTTTGAGCTCGTTATCGCCCGACATTTTCGAGACGATTATTTCATGAAGCGCGGTTTTCAGTTCCTCTCCGCTTTTCAGCTTGTCTTTTTTTGAAAGGGAGCGAAGATTTGAAATGATGCTTTCCGCGGTAGAAAAAGAGACATCCGCCGTTATAAGAAGCTCTTCGAGTTCTTCGAGCGTTTCCTCGTCCGCTTTTCTGAAATTGGCGAAAATGTCGTTCATTCCGCCGGAAAACGAGTCTTTTGTTTTTTTAAGCCCCTGTTTTATTTTTTCAAAAAATCCCATAATTTTCCTTTCGGATTCTATCTAAAGATTTTGACCTGCGTTTAGTTGTTGTCTTTATCGCGTAGGTAGCGATAATTATTTATGATATAATCGCCAATATGTTTATTTACGATTATATTATCTATATATTATCTTAAAATTTTAATAATTAATTATCCTAATAATTTAGATTTAAAATTTAATTATTCTAAATAATTTAGATAATGTAACTTAGTTATTTTAGATTATTTCAACGAAATTTGACGTTCTTCGGCTAAAAGACCCCTTTTATTTCGATAGAATTAAAAGTCGTTTTTTAGTCTTCTTTTTTCTCTTTATCTATACTCTATCTATACCTTTTTATGTCTAAAATTGGTTTAACACGTCGTTTTTTTTGTAATCGTTATGCCGTTATCTTTATGCGTCATTTTCGATTTCGTCCACGTTTATCGTCAATATTCTCGAAACGCCTTTTTCTCTCATCGTGACTCCGTAAAGCCTGTCTGCTATTTCCATGGTTCCGCGTCTGTGTGTTATAGCTATAAGCTGAGTGTTCCCCGCGAGTCTTGTAAGATATTCCGCGAAACGAGAAACGTTTACGTCGTCGAGAGCGGCTTCTATCTCGTCGAGAAGGCAGAACGGAGCGGGATGAATTTTCAAAATCGCGAAATACAAAGCTATTGAGGTCAACGCTTGTTCTCCTCCCGAGAGAGAAGACATATTGTTTATAACTTTTCCGGGGGGCGCGGCGTAAATATCTATTCCCGCTTCGAGAGGGTTTTCGCTGTCTACAAGGGTCAGTTTCGCTTCTCCTCCGTCAAATAGCTCTCTAAAGGCTTTTTCGAACTCCGAGTTTATTATTTTAAATTGTGTTTCGAACAGCTTTTCCATATCGCGGGTTAACCCGTCTATTATTTTGATAAGTTTTTCTTTGGCGTCGTTAAGATCCTCCACCTGCGAGGTCATAGCCTCGAATCTTTCTTTTACATCGGCGTATTCTTCGATAGCCTCGACGTTGACTGATCCGAGAAGCCTTATTTTATTTTTAAGAGAGGAAACTTCTTCCTCCGCCTCCCGCGGGTTATCGGGAGCTTTATAGTTTTCCCTCGCTTCTGTCGGGGTGATCTCGTATTCGTCCCAGAGATGATTTTGCATCGTAGAAAGTTTTTCGGTGACCGAACTCTTTTCCGCCTCTGTTTTTTCTATTTCTCTGATTAGTTTTTCTTTGACGGAATAAGTTTCTTTCTCTTCCTCTCTCAGAGAGGATATTCTTTTTTCCTTTTCGGTACGTTCCTCGATTTTCTTTTTGGTCTCGGTTTCTGTTTCTTCAAGAGAATTTCGGAGTTCCGATATCTCTTTTTCGATTTCGTCTATTTTTTTTCTGAAACTCTCTATTTTCGCTTCTTCCTCAGATAACTCCGTTTCAAATGATTTTTTCTTCTCTTCGCCCGAGATTTTTTCTCCGGACGCGCGGTCTATCTCGGAACGGATAGATTCGGCTTCGTTTTTCGCGTTGACTATTTCTATATTTTTCTTATTGAGTCTTTCTCTGACGGTTTCCTGCTTGCTTTTCAGCGTCTCGTTCTCTTTTTCCGCGAGAGTTATATCCGTTCGTATCCGTGAGAGTTTTTCTTCGAATTCTTTACTTTCGGCGGATATTTTCTCGCTTTTTTCTCTCTGTTCAAAGATCCTTTTACGAGCCGCTTTTTCTTCTTCTTCAAGCGCTGATATCTGAGATCTTATATCCGAACTGAAATCCTCGGCGTGAGATATCTCCATTTCCGCCTGCAATTTTTCTTTTTCCGTGAGAGATATTTCTTCTTTTATTCCTTCGACCATAAGAAGCGCTCTGTTGAGTTCTTCTTTGAGCGTTTCCGATTCTTTTTCTTTTTGAGAATGATTTTCTTCAAGTTTTTTTATCGTTTTCCCGAGTTCTTCTATTTCATTTTGGCGAGAGAGTATCCCGATATTTTTCCCGACAGATCCTCCGGTAAGAGATCCTCCGGCGTTGACCACCTGTCCGTCGGAAGTGACCGTTTTATAGGAAAATCCATTGAGTTTCGCCGTTTTCGCGGCGTTGTCGAGATTGTTGACGACAAGCGTTCTTCCGAGCAGATTGTCGATGATATTTCTATATTTATCGTCACAGGAAACGAGTTCTGACGCAATTCCCTCGAACCCGTCAGCGGTTTTCAGGACTTTTTTGTCTATCAACCTTCCTTTTATCGTATCTACGGGGAGAAAAGTGGCTCGTCCCGCTTTGTTATTTTTCAAATGAAAAATAGCGTTTTTAGCGCTGTTTTGGTCTTCTGTCACAATATTTTGGATCGCCGCCCCGAGAGCTGTCTCGATCGCGACGGAATGTTCCTTCTCGACTTTAATAAGAGAGGCGATTGTTCCGCATATTCCTTTAAGAATTCCTCTTTTTCCGTCCGCGAGAACTCTTTGAACGCTCCCGGAAAATCCCTCGTTGTTTTTTTCCAGATCTTCCAGAAGTTTCAGTCTGTGTTTTTTATTGTTCAAATCCATTTCCGCGGAACGGATCTCTTCCGCGAGGCGCGAAGATTTTTCCCTTTGTGTTCCGAGTTTTATCTCATATCCGGCGAGCTTGTTTTTGCAGGAGTTTTCCTTCTCTGTTATCTCGTCCAATTTTTCTTTTTTATCTTTGAGAGTCTTTTCCCATTCCGCGAGAGTTTTTGCCAAGGCGGCCTTTTCGAGCTCTATCGCTCCGCTTCGTTCGCTGTCGGAAAAAATAAGAGCCGAAAACTCGGCGGCTTCCGCTTTTTTTCCTGAGAGCTTGCCGTCGTATTCCGAAATCGCGTTGCGGAGCGAGACAATCTTTTCAAGAGAAACTTTTTCTTCGTCGGAAAGCTGTCTTTCTCCCTCGGCGATTTTCAGGTATTCCTCTTCGAGCTTTTTGATGTTTTCGAGTTTTTCTTCAAGCTTTTTTGTCTCGGTTTCTATTCTGTTTTTTATTTCGTCTTCTCTATGAGAATATTCTTCCGTCAGCGCTTTGATTCGCGCCAGGTTTTGCTCCGTGTGAGAAATATCGTTTTTCAAAACGAGAATTTTTCCGTTTTTTTCTTGAATCAATTTCTCTTTTTCTGTTCCGGAACGGCGAAAGTTTTCTATCTCCGCCGTTAATTTTCTTATTTCTTCTTCTAATTTCTCCGTCTCTTGTTCTGCACAAGACAATGCCTCTTCCGCTTTTTTTAAGTCGGAAGAGAAAGTGTTCAGAACTTTTTCGGCGTTTGAGAGAATCTTCTCTGAATTGTCCGCTGTCGATATCCAAAGTCCTATGTCGAGCAATTTTTTTCTTTCGTATAAGTCAAGATATTTTCTTGCTTTTGCCGATTGTTTTTCAAGAATAGAGAGTCTTTCGGAAAGTTCCGAAATTATATCTGAGAGTCTTACTATGTTATCTTTAGTTTGAGAAAGTTTTCTCTCGCTCTCTTCTTTTTTGTATTTAAAACGGGCTATTCCCGCGGCTTCCTCGAATATTGTTCTTCTTTCCGAACTTTTTGCCGTTATTATCTGGGTTACCGCCCCCTGAGATATTATGGAGTATCCGTCTTTTCCGAGTCCGGTATCTCTGAGAAGATCTTGTATGTCTTTGAGTCTTACTTGATTTGAGTTTATGTAATACTCGCTTTCTCCCGAGCGATAATATCTTCTCGATATACTGACTTCCACAAAATCGATAGGGAGATCGCCGTCGGTGTTGTCGAAATTAAGGGATACCTGAGCAAATCCGACCGGTTTTCTTGTTTTTGTTCCGG
Organism: Candidatus Geddesella stercoravicola; assembly: GCA_904398665.1. Taxonomy (GTDB): domain Bacteria; phylum Bacillota; class Clostridia; order Oscillospirales; family UBA644; genus Geddesella; species Geddesella stercoravicola. Next base: position 27,804 of record CAJFPG010000062.1, read on the forward strand.
AAAAAATGACGTCTTCCATTTTCACGCCTCTCAGACTTTTGGAAGAGGTTTCTCCCATAGCCCAGCGGATAGCGTCGGATATGTTGCTTTTTCCGGAGCCGTTCGGCCCGACGATAGCGGTTATCCCGCCGCTGAAATTTATCACGGTTTTGTCCGGAAATGATTTAAATCCCTGCAATTCGAGACTTTTAAGCTGCACCGCGAACGCCCCCTCTCCCCAATAATTTTTTAATGGTCTGTCAATAATAGTTGTCAATAAAATTATCCGATTACTTTATGATAACATTTTTTTATCCGAATTGCAACAGTTTTCCGTTTTTTTTCAAATATTATTTGATTATTATCTTAAATTTTTTTTTATTTTCATAACTTTATTTTTTATTGTTTTTGATAATAATTTTTGAGAACATTGTTTTTGTGTCTCTGTTATTAAATTTCTTATAGAGAAAATCCTGTTATAGAACTGTTGCGGATACAAAGTTAGTAGCATTGTTGTATGCTTATGTATAATTTATATTTTATCTATTTGATTACGAACAGGTTATTATTATAGTTTAATACTCTCAATTTTTATAGCTCAATGTTTTCAATTTTATATATTAATACTTTTAACAATATTATACTTTTGATAATCGAAAAAATTTATTTTATTTTCTGATATTAGTTTATTAGTTTTTTGTATTAATTTCATATTTTATATTTTATCATATTCTTATGTTTCGATTTATTTATTTCGATCTATTTTAATTTTGTTTATTTAAATTACTTATTAAAATAAAAAGAAGTTTTTAGGTCAAATAAAAAGTTTCAGGTAAAAAGTTTTATGTAAAATCATGAAGACGTTGAAAAAAATTTGCCTTTTTAGGTTTTTACGGAGATTTACAATTTAATAAGTCGGATTTTTTAGGGGGCGATCGTATAAGAATTGAGTTGTAATTAAAAAAGATTTTTTATAAGTCGGAGAATATCATTTCTCGCGACCAAAATTTGTAATTTGTTAAAAAAGTTTTTTAAGTAGTGTGATAGTTTAATAAGGTGATAGTTTAAATAAAAAAAGTTTTTTTTGATCTTTTATCGAGTATCGAGTCCTTCGTAAGCTTAATTTTTTAAGAAAATGAAATGGCGAAAAGCGGCGAAAAAGTTATTTGTAAATAAAAATTCATAAAAATTTTAATATTCACCCTTGCAAAAAGAACGGAATTCTGATATAATGAACTACGTAACAAAAAGAAATCCGGGAGGTGTAAAAATATGGCTAAATGTGACGTTTGCGGAAAAGGCGTAAACTTCGGAATTAAGGTTTCCCATTCCCACAGAAGATCAAACAGAGCGTGGAAACCCAACGTCAAGAGAGTTAAAGTCGTCGTCAACGGAACTCCCAAGCATATGTATGTTTGCACGAAATGTCTGCGCTCGAATAAGGTGCAGAGAGTTTAATCTTTAAATAGAGAACTTTGAAAGATCAGGCAATACGTAAAACGTGTTGCCTTTTTTCCTTATTTTTTAAGCGTTTTTAACAAGGTTTCGGTACCGGTTTCTTTTTTTGTTTATGATTAATTACGGCTTTTCGACGGGAAAATGCGAAAACAATCGGGAAAAGACTTGAAAAAAGTTGAGATTTAGTTTATAATAAATAAAAAATGTATATATAAAAATGTTAAAGTTAAAGAAGATAATTTAAATTTGAAGACTTTCTCTGAGAGAAATTACACTGAGATTAATAATATAAATATTTTTTTCAATGTCTTTTTATAAGTGTTAGACCATATGTTTTTGTTTATTAAAAAAAACGAATAAAATAAGATTAATAAGATTTAGAGATTAAGCCTAAGCTCTATGAGTCGCAGAGTTCTTACCTGTAAGATTACGGACCAAGAATGTCTATACGTTAGATATGAATTTTGCCGATTTATGTCTTTACGGTGCTTTAAGTTAAAGAATGAGCTTTAAACTATATATTTTATATTTTAGAATAGATATTATTCTGAATATTGTTTTTTGTTTAAGACGTTAATATATGAGTAACGTTTATTGGATTTTATATAATTAAATTTGTTTTTTTGTTTTCTATTTGTTTTGTTATTTTATTATCTGTGATTTTAAACAGTTTTTTATTCCACGCTGATTTTTTAATTATGAAAATTGCTCATATCCTCCCACCCTCTCCTTTATCGAAATTTTTTATCTTATCAACTTCTTGAATAGCTGGAAAGGCTTTCGTTTGTTTGGTGTTTATGAAATCATCAATGAAAACGACGTTTATGGGAACCGTTTGTTTCTTCGTTCTCTTAGATACAAGGTTTTTTGTTTGGTTTCCGCGTTTAATTTGATTTTCGCGTTTAACGGATACGACGTATGTAAGCATATAAGACAGACTTCCAACGTTTCGATAATAATGGTAACGGTCAAAACATGCGTTTAATTTAAGATAAGATATAAGTATTTCATGAAAAATATCGTTGAAAGAATATTTTAAATCGAAAAAATATTTTAAACGGAACATAAAATTATTTTACTTAAATAATATTTGTTTCAGCGTCAATAATGTTTGTATTGACTTTGAATATACGCGAGAGCGTAAGCTATATGCGGGAGCGTAAGCGTTTCGGAATCGAAATTGAAATTTGGATATTTGAATATTAGAACAAAAAACGGCTATGGATAATGGTCGCGTTGATATCTGAAATTCGGAAAGGCAGCGTAAGAATTTATAAAATCAGAAAATTTTTACCTGACGAAAGAGAACTTTTACGAAGCGCAAGTACAAGTACAAGTATATGTAAATAAGGTTCTTTTCATCTGTGAGGAGCCGGGAGGCGACGTTTTTTCGAAATATAGGCGGAGATATCCTAAAATCTCCCAGCGTTTTTATCGTAAATTATACGAGAGACGAACGGAGCGAATATCCGACGGGTCTTAATAATATTATTGTGTCGGCGGAGTATGTCGACTGTTGAAGAGGTGAAGATTTTGTCAAAGACTTTTAAGGGCGGAATACATCCGGATTATAATAAAGAAAGAACTTTCGCGCGCGCTATCGAGAGATTGCCGGCGTCTGATAAAGTAATAATTCCGCTTCGGCAGCATATAGGCGCGGCTTGCGAGCCGCTTGTGAGAAAAGGGGATTATGTGAAGCTCGGTCAGCCGATAGGAGAGAGCGACGCGAGTATATCATGTCCCGTTCACGCTTCTATCTCCGGAACGGTGAAAGCTGTCGAGCCTCGGTGGAATCAGAACGGAACCCGCGAATTGTCGGTCGTTATTGAAAATGATTTTGAGGATCGGCGTTTTGAGGAATGTTTTCCCCGCGAGAAAGATATGAAAAGACTTTCTCCCGAGGATATAGTCGATGGCGCTCGTCGTTACGGAATAGTCGGTATGGGCGGCGCAGGGTTCCCTCTTCACGCGAAGCTTCGAGCGGCGATTGACAGCAAGGTCGATACTCTGATAATAAACGGAGCGGAGTGCGAGCCTTACGTGACGTGCGATCATAGGGCTATGATTGAGTATCCGAGGTACATAGTAGGCGGGATTTTGCTGATAATGCGATGCTTGGGTTTAGACGGCGCGATATTGGCGATAGAGAAAAATAAACCTGACGCGATAAACTCTATGAAAATCACTTCGGAGGATACCGGGATAACGGTTGCAGAGCTCGAGACAAAATATCCTCAGGGAGGGGAAAAACAACTCGTTTACGCTTTGACCGGAAGAGAAATTCCTCCGGGAAAACTTCCCACAGATATAGGTTGCGCCGTTTTTAACGTCGATACCTGCGCGTCCCTTTTCAGAGGGTTTGACACCGGACTTCCTCTTTATCAGAGAGTTGTGACCGTTTCGGGGGACGCCGTAAAAAAACCGAAAAATTTGCTTACGAGAATAGGAACTCCTTACGAGACTCTTTTTGAGTATTGCGGAGGTTTTGAAAAAGAACCGTATAAAATAATATGCGGAGGCCCGATGATGGGATTGGCTCAGCATTCTCTTGAAATTCCGGTCGTGAAAAACACTTCCGCTCTTCTCGCTTTCGCGGAAGGCAACGAAACTATTGAGGAAAATCCTATTTGTATTCGTTGCGGTAAGTGTTCGAGGGTATGTCCCATGCGACTTATGCCGAATTACATATTTTTGTACGGATCGAGAGGCGATCTTCGCGAATGCGAGAAACTTAACGCGACGGATTGTATAGAGTGCGGGTGCTGCTCGTATATTTGTCCGGGAAAGATGCATCTTGTCCAGGCTATACGTATGGTTAAGGGAAAATTAAACAGGAGGTAAAAAGATGACGGAAAAATTTCTTGTGAATTCCTCTCCTCATTATCGTTCCGACGAATCGATACGCTCCGTAATGGGAGACGTTTTAATAGCTCTTTTGCCGGCGCTCGCCGTCGGGGTCGTCTTTTTCGGGTTTCGAGTGCTTTCTCTTACCGCGGTGACAGTCGCCGCTTGTATAGCTTTCGAGTCTCTTTTCAATTTTATAAGAAAAAAGAAAAATACCGCGGGAGACTTATCCTGCGTCGTAACGGGAACTCTGCTTTCGATGTGTCTTCCGGTTACGACTCCGTATTGGATGGCGGTCGTCGGGGCGTTTTTCGCTATTGTCGTGGTGAAAATGCTTTTCGGCGGTATCGGTAAGAATTTTTTTAATCCGGCCCTCGCCGCGAGAGCTTTTCTCTTTTCGTGGCCGGTTGTGATGACTTCGTTTATAGCTCCTTTCAGAGGAGCGGATCTTCCCATCTTAGGAGAGATCTCTTCCGAGGTTATAGACTCGGTATCCACCGCTACCCCGCTGACTTATCTTAAAGCCGGAACTATGCCTGACGTTTCCTTGTACGATATGTTTTTCGGTAATATCGGGGGCTGTATAGGCGAAGTTTCTTCCGCCGCTTTGATTTTAGGGGGAATATATCTTCTATGTCGTAAAGTTATAACTTGGCATACCCCCGTCTTTTATATAGGAACCGTCGCCGTCATAACTTATATTTTTCCTGCCACAGGCGGTTTTTTCAATATTGATTTTATGCTCGCGGAGATTTTGAGCGGGGGGCTTCTTTTAGGCGCCATCTTTATGGCGACCGATTACTCCACGACTCCGACGACCGGGAAAGGCAGAGCGATTTTCGGTATAGGCTGCGGGCTTCTTACTGTGTTTTTACGATATTTCGGAGGATATCCGGAAGGGGTTTCCTACGCGATACTTATTATGAATATATTCGCTTTTTCTCTTGACAAAATAACTCGTCCTAAACGCTACGGGGCAGGAGGGGAGATCTGATGTCTGTAAATAACGAGGAAAAAAATATTGAGATAGTCGAATCGGAGGTTCTTGAAACGGAGCTTTCCGAAAAGGAAAAAGAGTCCGTCTCGGTCAAATCGATGGAAATCCCCGTAAGCGAGCTTTTGGGAGAGAAAACTGGCGTTGAAGAGAAAAAAGAGCCTTCTGAGCGAGAAAAAGAACTTTCTGAAAAAGGGAAAAAGTCCTCTGAAAAAAAGAAATTTAAGCTTTCCTCAGGAGCGTTAAGCAAGGTATTTTCTTTGTCCAATATTTTGCTCGGACTCAGGCTTTGCGTTATTGTCGCGGCCGTGGTTTTCGCTCTTGCGGCGGTGAATTATTTTACTTCTCCGGTAATCAAAGGCAACGAGGAGGAAAAAGGCAATGTCGCCAGGTCCGCTCTTGTTCCCGACGCTACTTCCTTTTCTTTGTACGAGGGAGATATTCCGGAGTCCGGAAGAAATGTCTCTGAGATTTATGTCGCCGAACAAAATGGGGATACGATAGCTTATTGCGTTGGCATAACGACCGCCGGTTTCGGCGGGGATATAGATCTTGTTGTCGCAATAAGAGTCGATATGAGTATCCTCGGAATAAAAGTTATATCTCATTCCGAGACTGTCGGAATAGGCGCCTCAGCTCTTGAAGAAGACGCCGCCTTGCTTCCTCAGTTTTCTGGATTGCCGGCGTCGTCTGTCGACAACGTAACGGCGGTAAGCGGAGCCACGGTCACTTCAAACGCCGTGAAAAGCTGTGTGGAAGAGGCCGCTGTTGTAGTTAACGCTCTCGTGAAAGGAGCCGATTCCGAGTGAAAAAAATAAATAAACAGGAAATGAAAAAAATTTTTCTTGACGGTATTGTCTATAAAAATCCGATAATCGTTCAGCTTTTAGGTATGTGTTCGGCTCTCGCCGTTTCCACGTCCGTTATAAACGGACTCGGTATGGGAGCGTCGGTAACCGCGGTTCTCGTTTTCTCGAACGTGATAATCTCTTTGTTGCGAAACGTTATTCCCAATCAGATAAGAATAGCTTCGTATATAGTTGTTATCGCGGGATTGGTGACGGTAGTCGATATGGTTTTGAAGGCGTATATACCGTCTTTGTCCGCGTCTCTCGGTCTGTTTATCCCGCTTATAGTCGTAAATTGCATAATTCTTGCGAGAGCTGAGAGTTTCGCTTCTAAAAACCCGGTGTTGGCGTCCGCCGCCGACGGGCTTGCGATGGGAATCGGCTATACGGCGGCGATGGTCGTCGTCTCCGCTATTCGCGAGATTATCGGAAACGGAACGATACTCGGTTTTGATATCTTCGGCGGGAATTATTCTCCCGCGCTTCTTATAATCCTTCCTCCGGGAGGCTTTCTCGTACTCGGCGGGGTTATCGCTCTTTTTCAGTACGTCCGCTCAAAGACGGAGAAAAAGGAGGGGGAAAAGTAAATGCTTAATTTAATATCAATAGCTATCGGCGCTATTCTTATTGAAAATTTTGTTCTTGTAAAATTCCTCGGAATTTGTCCTTTTCTCGGCGTCTCAAAACAAACTGAGACTTCGGTGGGAATGGGGCTCGCCGTAATTTTTACGATGACCGTGGCGTCCGCCGCCACATACGCCGCTAACACTTTTATTCTTGTTCCGTTCGGCCTCGAATATTTGCAAACTATCGTATTTATACTTATAATAGCGGCTCTTGTGCAGCTTATCGAGATGTTTCTTCAAAAGAAAATCCCGTCGCTTTATTCGTCTCTCGGGATTTATCTTCCGCTTATAACGACAAACTGCACCGTCCTCGGAGTCGCGCTTCTCAACGTTTCGAAAAGCTATAATTTCGTCGAGTCTGTCGTTTACGGTTTTTCCGCGGGTGTCGGTTTTCTTATCGCTCTCGTTCTCCTGTCGTTGATAAGAGAGAGAATTTCTTTCGCTGATATTCCGAAGCCGTTTACCGGGGCGCCGATAGTTCTCGTGGCCGCGGGTCTTCTCTGTATGGCCTTTATGGGCTTTCAGGGACTTTCGCTCCCGTTCTGAGGAGGTATTTGATGGATTTTTTTATAAGCGTTCTTATTCCCGTCGCGATTTTTGCGGCGACGGCTTTTGTCATAGGGTTTTTGCTCGCCGTCGCGAGCAGAGTCTTTTCGGTGAAAAAAGACGAGAGAATTGAAAAAATAACGGAATTGCTTCCGGGCGCGAATTGCGGCGCTTGCGGTTATTCCGGATGCTCGGACTATGCCGAGGCGATGGTTAAAAACGGTGCTTCCGCCGATAAATGTAAGGTCGGGGATTCTGAAAATATGAAGAGAATTGCCGAGGTGCTCGGGAAAGACGTCTCTGTCGGGAACAGAATGAGAGCTCAGGTTTTTTGTCTCGGTACTTCCGAACTCGCTTCCAGAAAATATATTTATAAGGGGCTTAACGACTGTCTTTCGGTAGCGAAACTAGGCAACGGCCCGAAAGAATGCTCTCACGGTTGTATCGGACTGGGCTCTTGCGTCAAAGCGTGTCCGTTCGGGGCTATAAAGATAGATAACGGCGTCGCTTCCGTGGAATATGAAAAGTGCAAAGCGTGCGGCGTTTGTTCTGACGTATGTCCCCAAGGCATCATAAAACTTATTCCGTTTGATTCCGATTTTTGGGTCGGTTGTTCTTCTCTCGCCGGAGGAAAGGAAGTTCGCTCTTTTTGTAATATCGGATGCATAGGCTGCGGAATTTGCGTTAAAAATTGTCCCGTCGGCGCGATCACTGTCGAGGATAATCTTGCGAGAATAGATTATGATAAGTGTATAGGCTGCGGCGCCTGCGAAGAAAAATGTCCCCGCAAGACTATACGGTCCGGAAAGAAAAAAGAGATTTCAGATACTGTTTCCGTAATCTCTTCCTCAAAAGATTCCGCTTCGGAAGATAATGAGATCGGCAAAAGAAGTCGATTTGGAAAAACAGCGGCGGTCGATGAGGACGTGAAAACCTCGGTTCGGAGATTTTGGGTGAAAAGAAAGTCCGTTTCCGATAAGGAGGGGAAAACGTCCGAGTCCGATTTTGAAAGAGTTTCGGAATCCGAATCTAAGTCTGAATATAAAAAATAAATAATATGGAGTTTTTATTGTGATTAAGAAAAGCGGCAATATAAAATTTGGAAAAAAGAAAAACGAGTGGCTTAAAGTCATTCTTATCACTCTCGCCGCCCTTTTAGCTTTTTTTGTCGGATTTGTTCTCGGAAAACCGATAATGGATATTTTCAGGTAACGGAGGCTTTGTGAGTGGGTTTGGATTTTGATAAAGTCTTTGTCGAGCCTCTTTTTCACGCTTATCTTTTGGAGGGTCAGAGCGATATTTTGGAGAAAGCCTGTGAGGAGTTGGTTTTAAGAATTCTCTGCTCCTCTCGTCCTCCGTGTCGAAAATGCGATTCGTGCGTGAAATTTCTTTCGGGAAATCATCTTGACGTAAAAACAATAGACGGAGACTCCCCGATAAAAGAAGTTAGGGAATTTTTGTCCGATTTATGGATGTCCCCTTCTGAGGGAGATAAAAAAATATATATTTTTAAAAACGCCGATTTATTGTCGGAGTACAGTCAAAACACTCTGCTGTTGCCGATAGAAGAACCTCCGAAAGGCGTTTATTTCATAATGCTTTGTCGTTTTTTCGAAAAGATTTTGCCGACGGTGAAAAGCCGTTGCCGCACGGTCTCTCTCGGCGGAGAGGAACCGGAAAACGAGGAGTACGAAACTTATTGTCGAGATTTTTGTTCTTCTCTTTTCGGTAAAGACGCCGTTTCCGTTTTTTCTCTTCTGGATTTTAAAAAGGACGGAAGAGATAAGTTTTCTGAGTTTATAAGATATTTTTGCGGTTATTGTCGAGGAAGAGTTAAAATCGCTTTGGAGAAAAAAGACGATATTTCCGTATCCGCTTATTTGTCTCTTTTAGACACGGGGCTTAAATGGTCGGAAAAATCGGAACTTAATTTAAATATGAGTTTGGCGGTTACGGGTTTTGTGTCGGATTGCTTTTTTGCCGTAAGAGGCGATTGATTTTGCTTTTTCGCGGATTCATTTCAAAAGTTTTGATTTTATGAGGAAGCTTTCTTTTCATTTTTATATGAGTTGTTTTGTATGATTATCCGTTTCTGTATATTTTTATATTATTCCTGTTTTGGAGAGTTGGAAGATTGTCGATTCTTCGCTGTTTTTACAGAGTAAAACTTGATATGATATAATCGTAAGAGAATGAAATAGTGTTTTATCGTTTTTTTATTCAATTTGCGGTAAATTTTTCATATTGGGTTATGAATGTTTATTGTCTTACACGTTTTTAGCTTTTATGCGGCTTTCGATTTCTTTGTGTTTTGAAAACGTTTCTCTGGGATTTGACTTCCCGGAACGCGACGGTTTTTATGTTTTAAAAGTGTTTTATAATATAAAATAAAATTTTTTATTGTCGTTTAATTTTCCTTTTGGAAAAATAAAGAATATTTATTAATATTTGAATATTCATATTGTCTCTTCTTAATTTTTTGAATTTTTTGAACGTTTTTATCGTTGTTTAATATCGTTTTTAATTATGTGCTTTGCGATTGATAATTGTTGTATGTTATCTTATTTGTTATTTTAATATATTAATATATTGATGTATTCTGTATTTGACTATATTTGTTCTCATATGTTTTTCAATGCGGCGTACAACTGAGGCGGAGCTTAAATTGTCGGCGAGAAATATGTGCTTAAATAAAATTTCAGGATTTGGAACGCGAACAGAGGCATAAAGTTTGAATTCTGAATTATGATTATAAATTGGATTTCTGAATAAGGTCTTTGACCCTGATGGTTTACCCGGGCCCTCAGGTAATAAAATTACGGGGACAAGAGGTTTAAAATGGTAGAGATAGTAGGAGTCCGCTTTCGAAAAGCGGGTAAAATTTATTATTTTGATCCGAAAGGATTACGTCTTTCGGTCGGAACAAAGGTTATAGTTGAAACTGTGCGAGGGCTTGAAATCGGGGATGTCGTTATCGCAAATAGAATGGAAGACGAGAATCGTTGTTTTCTTCCGTTGAGCCCCGTTATACGGGCGGCGACAGAGGAGGATTTGAAAAGAGCGAGGGAAAACGAGGAAAAAGAAAAAGAGGCGCTTCGTATTTGCGAGGAGAAAGCAAAAAAAAGAAATCCCGAGATGACTTTAATGGGAGCGGAATACACCTTTGACGGAAGTAAGGTTATTTTTAGCTTTGTGGCGGACGGAAGAGTTGATTTCCGAGATCTTTTGAAAGATTTGGCGTCCGTTTTTAAAGTGAGGATAGAACTCAGGCAAATAGGCGTCAGAGATGAGACTAAAATAAAGGGAGGGCTTGGCGTTTGCGGAAAAAAAGTTTGCTGCGCTCAGTTTCTGAGCGAGTTTTCCCCTGTTTCGGTCAGAATGGCCAAAGATCAGTCTTTATCGACGAATCCTCAGAAAATATCGGGAACCTGCGGAAAACTTATTTGTTGTTTGAATTATGAGGAGGCCGCTTATGAGGAGGCTTATAAAACGATGCCTCGAGTTGGACAAACTGTCAAAACCCCCGATGGACTCGGGGTTGTCGCCGAATCGAATATTTTGATTGAAAAGATTCGAGTAAAGTTTGACGTGGAAGGACAGATAACTCAAAAAATTTACGATAAAGAAGATATTGTCATGCTCGATAATGGAAAAAAATCCGAGAAGTCTTCTAAAAATGAAAGCGAGGAAGAAATTTCGGAAGAAGTTCCGGAGGAAATTTCAAGATAGATTTCAGAATAAAATTCGTAATAAATTGAAAATTTTTTATAAAACTCTTGAAAAAATTTTACTATAATGTTATACTGTCGATAGAAAATTATAAGGAGGTTTTGGCACTATGGCATATAAAATCAACGACGATTGCATTTCTTGCGGAGCATGTCAGGGAGAATGTCCCGTCAACGCCATATCTGAGGGCGACGGTAAATTCGTGATTGATCCGGATACATGTATCGAGTGCGGCGCTTGCGCCGGAGTTTGCCCGGTAGGAGCTCCTCAGGCGGAATGATCCCGTTTTCGAACGAGAAAGGCAAATATTTTCGCGAGGGGAGAACTTCTTGTTTTTTTGAAGTTTTCCCCTTTCGCGCGTGAAAAGCGGGCGGAGAAGTGTTTCGTTCGCTTTTTTTTCGGTAAAAGGAGCTATATTTATGTCTGTACGTCTTGACGATTTAAGAACACGCGGACTTATGATATATCAGGACAGCGAACTTTTTTGTTTTGGAACCGACGCTATTCTTCTCGCTGATTTTTGCCGTCGGAAAAAATATAAGAACGCCGTTGATCTTTGTTGCGGGACAGGCGTTATTCCCCTTCTTTTAGCCGAAGGCTCGGAGGGGAAAATATTTGGGGTGGAAATATCGGACAAGGCCGCCGCTCTCGCGAAGAAATCGGTTTTATATAATGGGCTTGAAGAAAAGATAGAAATAATAAACGACGATTTAAAAAATATAAACGGCAAAAATTCTCCGATTGCTTTCTCCTCTTTTGATCTTGTCTCGGTAAATCCCCCTTATTCTCTTTCTAACAGCGGAAAAACAGCCGAGGGGCATAGAGGCGTAGCTCGAACGGAAGGCGCGTGTTATCTTGAAGACGTAGTTTCCGTAGGGGCGCGGCTTCTTAAAAGCGGGGGAAGATTTTGTATGATAAATCGTCCGGAACGGCTTACCGATATTTTCTGTCTTATGCGGAAATATAAAGTTGAGCCGAAAGTTCTTCAACCCGTTGAAACGGCGAGGGGACGAGCTCCGCGACTTATATTGACGGAAGGGAAGAAAGATGCGGAACCCGGAATTTTATTTGAGTCGTCGCTGCGAATTTATGATAATTTTGAGTATAAGAATCTTTAGAGTAAATTATAATAAACTATAATATTTTTTAATTTAAAAATTATCTTTTATAAAAAATCCTTTCGTTTGTTTCTTTTTCCCCTTTTTCTCTTTCTTTCTATTTTCTTCTTTTTCTATTATTTATTTTATTTCCTCGTATTCTTATTTTTTTCCTGCTTTCCACTATCATTTTCTTGTCTGTTTATAATATTATATTATTTATTTTTATTATTTATTTTATTGTTTTTTATTAAAGAGTGGGTTTTTGTTATGGAAAATATTTTGTCTTTTCTTATGAATATCAAGGATATAAGGTGAGAGAAAGAGGCTTATAATTATGAGAAAAGATGAAACAAGATATGAAGCTTCCGCGGAGAAGATAGGTTTTGGTAAAATTTTGTTTTTCGGAGAGGAAAGGAGAAGACAGGGTTTATATGAAAGAGTTTAAGAAAATTTCTCTTTATTGTGTTCCTACGCCAATAGGAAATCTCTCCGATATGTCTCCGAGAGCTTTGGAAGTTTTGAGGACGGTTGATTTTATCGCCGCGGAGGACACCCGCAAAAGCGGGATTCTTCTTAAACATTTCGATGTGAAAAAACCTATGATAAGTTATTTTGAGCATAATCGCAAAGAGAGAGGCGAGATTATATTAAAGAGGCTTTCGGAAGGTGAGGTTTGCGCTCTTATTACGGATGCCGGAACGCCCGCGATTTCAGATCCCGGCGAAGAGCTTGTTAGACAATGTATCGAGATGGGGCTTAGAGTTTCTTCTCTTCCCGGACCATGCGCCGTCACGACCGCGCTTTCCATGTCTGGGCTTCCTACGGGAAGATTTTGTTTTGAGGGCTTTTTGAGTGTCGTTAAAAATGTCAGAGAAAAACATCTCGCGTCTCTTGAAGAGGAGCGGAGAACGATGGTTTTTTACGAGGCGCCGCACAAACTTAGGGATACTCTTATCGATATGTATAGACATTTCGGAGATAGAAAAATTTCTCTGGTCAGAGAAATATCAAAAATATATGAAGAGACGAAACTGACAACCTTATCGGAAGCCGCGAGTTATTATGAAAATAATCTTCCGAAGGGAGAGTTTGTGCTCGTTGTCGAAGGTCTCGCGGAAAACAAGAGTCAAGAAATCGATCGTGAGATTTTGTCTTCCGAATTCGAGGAGCTTGTCCGAGAAGGGAGAACAAAGAGCGATGCGTCAAAGATTTTGGCCGACAGGCACGGATTAAGAAAAAGAGATATATACGAGCTTTTTAAAAATATAAGTATCTAATTTATATATTCGATATAATTTTTTATATGTATATAATTTATGTGTATATAATTCATATGTATATAATTTTATGCTTTCCCCCTTTTTAATAGATTTATTAGCGTAATTATTATGTAAAAATGGTATTTGAAGCAGGTAAATATCTTTTTAATATATTTAAGATAATGGAATAGAGAAAAAATAGAAATATTAAGAAAAATATTTTATTTATAGTATGTTAGTAATTGAATATATATTAATTTATTTTGTTGGTAAATAATTGACGTTTGTTTATTGGATTTTATTTATCCAAATTTATTTAAAGAATTATTAAATAAGTTAATAAAGTTAGACGCCGTATTTTTTGTTATAAAAAATCTGATATTTTAAAAATGTTATTAGATATATTAAGCTTTGACACCTACCCATTTTTTTTGTTTTTTGCAATTGTTTTTTGATTTTTTATAAAAACGGTTATAGAAATTTCTATAAAGTTTCATTTGAAAAAATTTATATATTGAGATATCTTAGGGCAATGTATAAAAACTACGACACATAATGGATTATTTAATATAAGTTTTGTTGGTAAGGAAGATAACATTTTAATTATTATGACTTTTTGTCGTCTCGACAATCTGATTTTGTTTGATGTTTGATAATGATGTTTTAATTTTTTTGATATTTTTTAATGTTTAGTTTTTTTTGTTTATGATTTTCAATTTTGCCGAGCGAATTGTTTGAATTTTTTTTGAACTTTCAACGCTTTTGTCCCGTAATACGTCTTTTATAGGCTAAAAAAACACAAATATATCTTTGCGGGACTTGAAAAAATCATATAAATATTGTAAAATATATTTTAAGCTGTAATTTAAGTTTACGGTCAATTTCTGATTGACGGACTTCTTCTTTATTTCTCGCGATATCTCTTATTATCAGAATGTCTGTTGAGGAAAGGATTTGCCATGCCGCGTAATGTTCATATTGGTTCGGTACGTAAACGGAAGAACAAAAAGACTGTTTCCGAGATCTCTCGCTCTGATGTTAACGGCGCCGAATCATCAGCTAATCAAAGTAATGTTATTACCGTATTTAAAAGAAAAAAATATACTAAATTTTTAAAAAAGTTTTCCGATAGATTTAAGGATACGAAAGTTTTTGACATAGGCGCTTTTTTTAAGCGTAAATTTCACGAGTTCGTGGTTTTTTGCGTGGGGGACAGGGATATTACGTTCAGAGAGTTCAGCGTTCGCCATGTAAGACCCGGATATTATCTTAGAAATGTTTTCGTGTATTCGATAAAAGTTTTTTGGCTTTTTGTCCGTGGAGTTTTTCGTATTCTTTTCCCTATTGTTACTCCGCTTTGCGGCGTCGCTATAATCGCCGTTTCTTGGTGGGCCTTATCGACTCATTCCGTCGCTCTTAGAGTGACTTTGAGCGGGGAAACTCTCGGGTATGTTTCGAGTGAGAGCGACTTTAATGAGATAAGCAATAAGGTGGCGGAGGATGTCCTTGCTAAAACTGGGGAAAACTATGTTATGGACGAGTTGCCGTCTATGGAACTCTCTATTGTAAATAACGAGGATATTACCGAAGAGGACGAGATATATTCGGTATTGTCGTCTATGGCGGACGATTATATGGGAAAGACGTATGGATTCTTTCTCGACGGCGTCTTGGTCGCGACTTCTCGCGACGAGTCTGATTTTACAAAATTAAGAGAGGATCTTGTGGCATATTATCTCACGGGAGCCGAAGGGGAAACATGGGAACTTTTGAATGATTTTGAAATTGTAAGGGATTCTTATGATAGAAAATATCTAAGTACTTACTCAGATTTGTGGTCGATGTTCACTAAACCGGTCGAAAGCGTTAAACATACGGTTGTTTTAGAGGACGAGTGGGAAACTTTGTCCGAAGATTATGATATTCCCGTCGCGATTTTAAAGCTTATGAATCCCGATGTGTCAACGCTTACTGTCGGCGATGAGATTGAGGTGGGCAAACCGGCGTATCAGCTTTCCGTGCAAACGACGCGTTTGATATATTATACGGAATCTATTCCATATACGACGGTATATATAGATAACGATTCCATTTACGAGGGCAATACCGCCGTTAAAACTGCCGGTTCTTCCGGAAGTTATAGCGTAACCGCGGAAGTTGTGACGGTTAACGGAGTTGAAACTGAAAGAGTTGTAACTGACAGAGTTCAAACTGTCGCTCCCGTCAACAGAGAAATATACGTCGGGACAAGAACGATATCTCCTTCCGGAAGCTTTATTTTTCCGGTTTCTTCAAGCGGATATCATTATAAGTCGTCTAATTTCGGTTGGCGAACGTTGTACGGCTCGTCGAATTATCATCGCGGAGTTGATCTCGCAGCAAGGTACGGGACTGCCATATATGCCGCCGACGCGGGCACTGTTATATCTTACGGTTGGGATCCTTACGGGGCTCTCGGATATCAGATTAAGATAGATCACGGAAACGGTATTGTGTCCGTATACGGCCATTGCTCGCGACTTTCTTCGAATGTTTATCTTGGAAAAAGAGTTTATCAGGGAGAAGTTATCGCGTATGTGGGCTCTACCGGGAACAGTACCGGAAATCATCTTCATTTCGGGCTTTATTATTCGAGCAGCGGGACTTATTTTGATCCGTGGCCGTATATATCGTAGTATTTTTCAGAATATAGTTTTATTATCATATTAATTCATATTAGTCTTATTAGTTCATATTAGTCTTATCGTGATGTTATAGATATTAAATGTATCTCTTTTGATTTTATTCAGGCGTTGTTTAAAAATTTATAAAAATGAGGGCGTTTAATCGAGTGTCTTCTTTTTAGTTATTTTTTGACTTGGTTGAGATTTCATCTTAGTTTTACCGTAAAATTTCTCGGAGGTATCCGATTATCAATATTTAAGAGGGCTGAATTTATGGAAAAATATGTTATTTCCGGAGGGAAGACTCTCAACGGGGACGTTTTTATCAGCGGCGGAAAGAACGCCGCGGTGGCTATAATTCCCGCGACCGTTATGGTTCGCGGAACTTGTGTGATTGAAAATATGCCGAATATCACTGATGTTAGGCTTCTTTTGTCTATGCTTAAAGATATGGGCGCCGACGTCGAGTTTTTAGCTCCCGGTATCGTGAGAGTGAATTGTTCGAATATAAATAGCTTTGTGTCGGATCATGAGGGCGTCAGGAAAATACGAGCGTCTTATTATTTTATGGGCTCTCTTCTCGGTAGATTTTCCGCGGCTCGTGTCGGGCTTCCGGGAGGTTGTGATTTTGGGGTCAGACCCATAGATCAGCATATGAAGGGTTTTGAGGCTCTCGGCGCTGAGATTTCAATAGAACATGGGATTGTGAATATGAAAGCGGAAAAACTCGTGGGAACTTCGATATATCTTGACACGAGAAGTGTCGGAGCCACTATAAATATAGTGCTCGCCGCTACTCTTGCCGAGGGCACGACTGTCATAGAAAACGCTTGCAGAGAACCCCATATAGTCGATACCGCTAACTTTTTGAATACTATGGGCGCTGATATCAAAGGGGCAGGAACTGACGTTATTAAAATAAAGGGAGTGAAATCCCTTCACGGAGGAAAGTATTCTATAATTCCGGACCAGATAGAGGCGGGAACATATATGGTGGCCGCCGCGGCGACGGGAGGAAAAGTAGCGGTTAGAAATATAATTCCGAAACATATGGAAACGGTCAGCGCGAAACTTACCGAAATAGGCGTTACTGTGGAAGAGTTTGACGATTATATAGTGGTTTCCAGAGACCCCGCTAAAAAATTAATGAAAACTAAAATAAAGACAATGCCTTATCCTGGGTTTCCGACTGACATGCAGCCGCAATTATCCGCGCTTTTATGTCTCGCGGAGGGGACTTCTATTGTTACCGAAGGCGTTTGGGATAATCGTTTCAGATACATAGAAGAACTTCGTAAACTCGGGGCAAAAGCCGATGTTGACGGGAAAATCTGTGTAATAGAGGGTGTCGACCGATTTTTGGGGGCGAAGGTTCACGCGTGCGATTTACGCGCCGGAGCGGCAATGGTGATCGCGGGCCTTTGCGCCGAGGGAATAACCGAAGTTTCGGATATAAAATATGTGGAGCGAGGTTATGAGAATTTTGTCGAGAAACTTCGAAAACTTGGAGCTAATATTTCTAAGGAAAAAGATGACGAAGCCGAACCGGAAGATTCGAAGTTTTGCGACGTAGGTTAAGATTCATATTACGGTTAAGGTTAAGATTAAGATTTAGATTTAGAGTTAGATTTAGATTACGGTTAAGATTAAAATTAGCATTAGGATTCAAGTTTTAGGTCTAGTTAGAGTCAAGAAGAATATTAAATATAAATATTTTAGATTTATATTTAATTAGAATAATATAATTAAAATAATATAATAGAGATTTATATTTTGGGTTCAGTTAAAATTAATTGTAGGTTAAGTATGTCAAACGTAAGAGCTTGTACTATATGCAGCGGGAGCAGCGCTAACGCCGTATACATAGAGATAGACGGAGAAGCCGTTCTTATAGACGCGGGTTGTAACATAAAGAGAATTTCTTCTTTTCTTTATGAAATCGGAGTGTTTTTTCGCGATATTAAAGCGGTTTTTATCACTCACGAGCATTGCGATCATATAAAATGCGTCTCGTCTCTCGTAAGGAGAAAAATTCCCATTATAGCGAATCGCGCCACTTTAAATAATATAAAGGCGTTCAAGCCGAGCATCGACGATTCTTTTTTCAGGGAAATGCCGACGGGGTTTACCGCGAGAAACGGGAATTTTACCGTTACCTCTTTCAAGACAAGTCATGATTGCGTGGAGAGCGTCGGTTATGTTGTTAAGACCGATAAGGGTAATATTGGGGTATTTACCGATCTCGGAGTTTACGACGATAATATTGTTTCCGCGATTTCAGGCTGCAAACTTGTTTTTATCGAGGCTAACCACGACGAGGAAATGCTTTGGAACGGAAGATATCCTTATCCGCTTAAACAACGTATAGCAGGTAATCGCGGTCATCTTTCAAACGAGCAGTGCGGAAAGCTTTTAGCGGAATGCGGCGACGGAGTCAAATTCGCGGTTCTCTCTCATTTAAGCAAAGAAAATAATACTCCCGAGAAAGCTTTGAGCGACGTTTCTAAATATCTTTCCGGAAATATCATTTTGTCGGTCGCGCCTAGAAGAGAACCTTCCGATTTTATAATTTTATGAGAAAAAGTCGTCGTATTATTTCTATTTTGAGATTTGAGAAAAATCCATCGTTTTTTATTTTGGGATTTAATTTAATAATTTAAATAAAATATATTGAAAATTGATTTTGGCCAAATGGTAATCGTTTTGAGTTTATTGATTTGGATTTTCTGTTTTTGAAAGTTATGAAAACAGTTATTCGAGGCAAATTATTTAAGGTTTATTGTTTCGGTTAATTTTTTTTGCTTTAATTTTCACTTGCTTTTTCAGTTACTTTTATTATTTACAGTTTATTGTTGATGAGGAAAATATGTTGACCGTCCGATTGATTTGTGTGGGGAATTTAAAGGAGAAATATTGGCGAGACGCTTTTTCAGAATATGAAAAAAGGCTTTCTCGTTTTTGCCGATTTGAGACCGTTGAGATTCCGGAGAGCGAAATTGAACGAGAAGGAAATGAAATTCTGAAAAAGAAAGCTGGATATATTGCGGCTTTATGTATAGAGGGGAAGGCTCTTTCATCGGAGGATTTCGCGAAGTTTATAGAGAGAAAAAGTTTTGATTTTTCCAAATTTACTTTTATAATAGGCGGTTCGACAGGTCTTTCAGAAAAAGTGAAGGAGGCTTCCGACATTAAAATCTCATTTTCTCCTATGACGTTTCCTCACCAGCTTATGAGAGTGATTTTTTCAGAGCAGCTTTATCGCGCGTTTACAATTTTGAATAACGTGACATATCATAAATAAGCGGGAGGCGTTTTTGTGAAAGAAATAGAATTTAAACCGAAGGGCGTTTGTTCAAGGCTTATAAAAGCGGCGGTCGACGATGACGGCAGAATCATTTTCGCTTCTTTTTCCGGTGGCTGCGCCGGAAATACCGCCGGAATATCGAAACTTGTCGCCGGAATGAAAATCGACGACGTAATATCTCGTTTGAAAGGCACTAAATGCGGCTTTAAAGGCACTTCCTGTCCGGATCAGCTCGCGACTGCGCTAGAAGAGCTTAAAAATAAGAATGATTAGTTTAAAAAGCGTATATATTCTTAAAATACTTAATATATAATTCAAAAGTTATCTAAAAAGATTTTTTTTGTTGTTTAAAGTCCCCCTCAGAAAAAATAGGTCGCGAATGAATAAACGTGGCTATCTTTAAGTTAAGTATCCGCGGATATAAAGAGTTACGATATATTAAAACGGATAATAAAAAAATATAAATAAAATATAGTACGTAAAAACGGAAATAAAAATTAAGGAGAAAAATAAACAAATCAAAAAATAGTACGGGAAAAAGCAGAATAAGAGTGTTAAAATAATTAAATAATTATTATATTCCATTGTTATTGGATATAATGAGGTAATTTTTATAAATCAACAAACGGCAAATAGAAAGTTATAGAATGATATATAAAATGATATATAGAATAATAATATAAATTATGGAAATATAAATCTATAAAAATTATAAAGTCGTAGAATTATAAGATTATATTTGGATTATATTGCGAGAAAATCAACCATATTAGTCAATCAAAATGGCTGGCAAGCCAGTTGAACAACCAACATACAACTGACAGACAGAGATAAATTCTGAAAAGGGGAAAATGAAGTGAGTTATCAGGAAGTTTATGAAAAATGGCTTAACAGCCCGGTTCTCGATGAAGAGGCGAAAGCCGAGCTTCGCGGTATTGATGAGGAAGAAAAAAAAGATAGATTCGATTCTTACCTTAAATTTGGAACCGCGGGGCTCAGAGGTCTTTTAGGTATCGGGAGCCGGCGTATGAATATTTATACCGTTCGTCTTGCGACTCAGGCTATAGCTAATGTGATTTTAAACGAAGGAGATGCCGCGAGAGAGCGAGGCGTCGCCGTAGCTTACGATTGCCGTATTATGTCTCGGGAGTTCGCGGAAGAGGTTTGTTCTGTTTTCGCGGCGAATAAAATAAAATCTTTTTGTTTTAATTCTTTACGGCCTACTCCCGAACTCTCTTTCGCTGTTAGAGAGCTTTCATGTTTCGCGGGTATAAATATAACCGCTTCTCATAATCCGAAAGAGTATAACGGTTATAAAGTATATTGGTCGGACGGGGCTCAAATAGAGGAGAAGCAAGCGGACGCCATATTGTCTTTTATGAACTCTCTCGATATTTTTGAAGACGTAAAAATAGCCGACGCAAAAACGACGGCGAATTATAAAACCGAGCTCGGGGAAGATTTTGACGATAAATATCTTGAAAAAGTTCTCGCTCAGAGAATAAACGCGGAGGTTATAAACGAAGAAAAAGATATGAAAATCGTATATACTCCTTTTCATGGAACGGGATATCGTCTTGTTCCCGAGATTTTGCGTCGAGCCGGATTTGAGAACGTTATTTGCGTGGAGGAACAGATGATTCCCGATGGGCGTTTCCCGACGGTAAAATCTCCTAATCCCGAAAACAAAAAGAGCTTTGAAATGGCGATAAAACTCGCGGAGAAAACAGGAAGCGAGCTTGTTATAGGAACAGATCCGGACGCCGACAGAGTCGGCGTATGTGTGAGGGACGACAAAGGGGAGTTCGTCCCTTTGACGGGAAATCAGACGGGCGCTATACTTCTTGAATATTTGATAAACGCGAGGAGACATAACGGAACTCTGCCGAAGAACGCCTGCGTTGTAAAGACTATTGTTACGTCAGAACTCGGAACTCGAATTTGCGAGAAGAACGGGGTTTCGATAATGAACGTTCTTACGGGTTTTAAGTTCATCGGCGAAAAAATGGAAATGTTTGAAAAAACCGGTGAATATACATATCTTTTCGGATACGAGGAAAGTTACGGTTGTCTTATAGGGGATTACGCCCGTGATAAGGACGCGGTCGTCGCCAGTATGATGATTTGTGAGACCGCCGCGTTTTACGCCAAACAAGGAAAAACTCTCTGGAACGCTCTTAAAGAGATATTTAAAAAATATGGTTATCATTCCGAAAGTGTCTTTAATATCTCAATGGCCGGCGTCGGGGCTCTGGAAAAGATGCAGAAATTTATGAAAAATCTGAGGGAGCACCCCGCGGAAAAAATAGGAGGAATAAAGGTCGGCGAGGTCCTTGATTTCTCCGAGGGGATTTGGGGGCTTCCCAAATCGAACGTATTATATTACCGACTTGTCGAGAATTCGGTGGTGGTGGTTCGTCCTTCTGGAACCGAGCCGAAAATTAAGGTGTATTTTATGACTAACGGTAAAACTCGGGAAGAAGCTGAGAGCCGAGTCGAGGCTCTTAGAAAAGATTTTTGCAAACAAATAGATTGATTGTCGCGGGAACCGTTTTCGGTTTCCGCTTATTGCTAAAAGCAGATTGTTTCGCGGTATTTTTGATTATTTAGTATAATATTTTAATATTTATATACGGCTATATACGGCGTATACGGATAATTTATAAAAATTTGAGATTAAAAAACTTAAAACGTAGATTAGGTATTAAAAATTAAAATTTACGGCTCAAAAATTTAAAGCTTAAAGATTGAAAATTAAACCTTAAATTTTGGAAATTAAGGTTCAGACTTAAAAATTACAAATTAAAGATTGAAAATTGAAACTTAATGATTAAAAATTAAAATTTAAAGATTAAAAATTTAAAATTAGAGTTTACGGCTTAGAAATTAAAATTTAAAGATTAAAAATTAGAGTTTACGACTTAGAAATTAAAA
>CAJFPG010000063.1 GCA_904398665.1 Candidatus Geddesella stercoravicola
CCCCCTCTTTCTTTCGGCACGCTTTTCCCCACCTTTTTTTCGGCATGCTTTTCCTTTTTTCCCCCCCTCTCTTTTTCGCAGGGTCAGGGAATTTGAGCATAAGAGAAACATAATGAAAATTGAAGGATAAAATAAAAAGAGAACTTTTAGACATATGATTTACTTTTTATTCCTATCTTCCGTTCTTTCGCCGACGATTACTTTTCTTTCCTGTTTTTTCCGACAGGCTCGCTCTTTCTCAATCGTATGCCCTATGCCGGCATACGCCGCCGCGGGAAAGTGACGAAAAAAGAAAAGACAAACAAGGAAAGAGAGAAAACCCATCGGCTATCGAAGAAAAAAAATAAAATAAATATTAATATTATATTTGATTTAAAGATTAGAACTAAGCGTTGTTATGTAAAAAAACAAGAACATATATTTTCAGAACATTATATATCTAAAATATATCTAAATCGAATCCCAAGTCGATTTCATTTGAAAAAAATAGGAATAGAAAGCTTATTTTATTGTGCAAGGAGAACCTACTGATGAATGGTATAAACATCAAAATGGTTAGGAAAAATGACGCTCAATTTTTGCATGATTTAATGAACAATGAATCTATAATGACGGTTTTAAATGAAGTTCCGACAGCCATTAATGTTTGGGCAGATGCAATCATTGAGTGGGGGCAAGATTCTGATGAAGAGGACTATATTATTTTCGATGAATTGGTACCTATAGGCTGGCTGGGGCTCAATGGTCTTTCCTCAGAAGATAAAAAAGCATATATCAAGGTGATTGCTTTGATCCCATCTTATCAAAAGCGTGGTATAGGCCAATATGTCATAAATCAGATCATAGAAAATCTGAAGCTACGAGGTTATGTTTCTATAGGGCTATATACAGATCAAAGTAACGTTCAAGCTCAACGTTGTTATTTAAAATGTGGATTTGATGTTACAGATAAAATTGTTCAAAAGATGTCGAACGATACTTATGTTAGACGCTATAAAATGGAGCGTATTCTTTAAAGTATGGCTTGGATGGAATAGGTTTTATATGATGAAGAATAATGTCCGTATGTCAAAATATGCATTTTTACATATGCGAGATTTAACTTGTTAAAAATAACGCCGAATTTAAAATTTCAAACAAAAAGGTAAATCTAAAAACTAAAAACAAAAATAAAGAAAAACAATAACAGCAAAACGAAAGGGAACGAAAAAAAATGGAAAGCGCTTTCTCAAACGCGGAGCGGGCGGAGGTCCTGACGCAGGCTCTGCCGTATATAAAAAAATATAACGGAAAAATTGTCGTCGTTAAATACGGCGGAAACGCGATGATAAACGACCAATTAAAAGAACAGGTAATGGAAGATATCGTGTTGCTTTGGCTGATAGGCGTCAAAGTCGTTTTGGTTCACGGAGGGGGTCCCGAAATCAGCGAGACAATGGAAAAACTCGGAAAAAAATCTGAATTCATAGACGGGTTAAGAGTTACCGACAAGGAAACCGTGGATATTGTGCAGATGGTGCTCGCCGGAAAAATAAACAAATCCCTCGTAAATTTTATAGAAGCAAAAGGCGGCAGAGCGATAGGCCTTTCCGGAATGGACGGCAGACTTATAGAGGCCGAGACAAAAGACGATAAGCTCGGATACGTGGGTTCTGTCACAAAAATTAACCCCGCTCCGATAACCGATCTGCTCGAAAAAGGGTATATCCCCGTGATATCAACGCTCGGCTGCGACAGAAAGGGAAACACCTATAATATAAACGGAGACACCGCGGCGGCTTGCATAGCCGGGGCGCTTTCGGCGAAAAGACTGATAATGATGACCGATATAGCCGGAGTATTACGGGAAAAAGACGACCCTTCCACGCTCATTCCCGAAATATCGGTAAAAGAGGCGGAAAAACTCCGGGAAGAGGGAACGATCTCGGGAGGAATGATCCCGAAAATAGAATGCTGTATAGAAGCGATAAACAAAGGCGTTGACAAAGTGATAATAATGGACGGACGGGTTCCTCATTCTATACTGACGGAAATGCTGACGGACGAGGGAGCCGGAACTATGGTTACGGGAGACGGAAACAAATGACAAACATAACAAAAACTATGTCTGACGATAAAACTTACATAGCGAACACCTACGCTCGCTTTCCGATAGAGATAACAAGAGGCCGCGGTTGTCTTCTTTTCGGTTCCGACGGCAAAAAATATATAGACATGGGCTCCGGTATCGGCGTAAATATTTTCGGGGCGGCAGATTCGAAATGGAGAGCCGCCGTAAAAAAACAACTCGACAAAATTCAACATACTTCGAATTTATACTACACAAAACCGGGAGTCAGACTCGCCGAGACGCTTTGCGAAAAAACGGGATTTAAAAAAGTCTTTTTCTGCAACTCGGGAGCGGAAGCGAACGAGGGCGCGATAAAAGCCGCGAGGAAATACGCGGCGGAAAGAAAAGGAACGGAATACTCGACGATAATAACCCTGAAAAACAGTTTTCACGGAAGAACGATAACGACGCTCGCGGCGACGGGGCAAGATTGCTTTCACGAACATTTTCAGCCTTTGACACAGGGGTTTGTGTATACCCCCGCCAATGACGCGGAGGCGATGAAAGAGGCTGTCCGAAATAACAAACTCGCCGCCATAATGATAGAATGTATCCAAGGCGAGGGCGGCGTCGTGCCTCTCGATTCGGATTTTGTAAAAGAGATCGCCGACACGGCGAAAAAAAATGATATTTTGCTTATAGTAGACGAGGTACAAACGGGAAACGGAAGAACTGGAAAACTTTATTCCTACATGAATTACGGGATAGAACCTGATATAGTGACCACAGCGAAGGGACTCGGAGGAGGACTGCCGATAGGCGCGATATTGTTTGGGGAAAAAACCGCCGACGTCCTCGGAAAGGGAGACCATGGCTCCACTTTCGGGGGGAACCCCGCGGTTTGCGCCGGAGCGCTCAGCGTGCTGAAAAGGCTGGATGAAAAATTTCTGGCGGAAGTGAAGAAAAAAGGCGAATATATTTTTTCCGAGCTGAAAAATGCCGACGGCGTATTAAACGTGTGCGGAAAAGGACTGATGATAGGGATCGAAACGGAAAAACCGCCGAGAGAGGTAATAGACGAATGTATTGAAAACGGGGTTTTATGTCTCAGCGCAAAAAACAAAGTCCGGCTTCTTCCCCCTCTGAATATCCCGGAAAAATATCTTAAACAAGCTGTCAAAGTTATAAAAAACGCCTGCAAGAAATAAAACCACGCGAGCAATAAACAACAGGGAAAGGAAGAACCGTAAAATGCTGAATCACAAAAATTTTCTTAAACTTCTCGATTTCACGCCTGACGAGATAGCGGAGTTTTTGGCGCTTTCAAAAAAACTCAAATCCCAAAAAGCGGCGGGAATCTCTCACAAATTTTTTGATGGAAAAACAATAGCTCTTATTTTTGAAAAAGCAAGCACCCGCACACGTTGCGCGTTTGAGGTCGCCGCGAGGGATCTCGGGATAAATACGGTTTATATCGGACCGCACACCTCTCAGATAGGGCAGAAAGAAAGCATCGCCGACACCGCCAAAGTATTAGGGAGAATGTTCGACGGAATAGCATACAGAGGCTTCGGTCAGGAGATAGTCGAAGAATTGGCGGAATACTCCAAAATATCGGTCTGGAACGGACTCACCAACGAATTCCACCCGACTCAGATACTCGCCGACTTTTTGACGATAGAAGAACATATCGGACCGCTCAGAGGGTTAAAACTCGTATATATGGGAGACGCGAGATATAATATGGGAAACTCCCTTATGGTAGGCTGCGCGAAAATGGGAATGCAATTTGTAGCTTGCGCTCCGAAAAAATATTTCCCGAACGCCGCCCTTGTCGATACCTGTAAAGAAATCGCATATCAGACAGGCGGAACTATAAATTTCATTGAAGACCCGGAAGAAGCGACAAAATACGCCGACGTCATCTATACCGACGTTTGGGTTTCGATGGGAGAGCCGGAAGAAATTTGGGAAGAAAGGATAAATGACCTCCTCCCTTACAGGGTAGACAGAAAATTACTTTCGAACGCCGGAAGAAACTGCAAATTTATGCACTGTCTCCCCGCTTTCCACGACCTAAAAACAGAAACGGGGAAAAAGATACACGAAAAATTCGGGCTCGACTGTATGGAAGTTACCGACGACGTCTTTAACGGTCCGCAATCTATTGTCTTCGACGAGGCGGAAAACCGCATGCATACGATAAAAGCGGTAATGGCGGCGACGCTGTAAAGCTTTTTTCATATAATTTTTTTCATATAATTCGGCTTTACGCGATATTTTAAATTTTCAGATTTTTTAAAATTGCCGACACCTTATTTTTTCGCTTTATTTAAGGAATTTTCGACACTTTAAATTTTTTGGTGCTCCGAGTTTGTCTCTTTGTCGTTTTCCCCCGATTCTTTGAAAGCGCTCGACTCCTTATAGTTTCTGAACGTTATTTTGAGGCAGGCGGCGCTTTGGGTTCTTCTATGTTCCGGCTTTCAAGTTTCCTTAAAATCTGTCGACAATTTCGGAAGAAATGATATTTTAAATCTTTCAAATATTCTGAACTATTCCGAACTCCACGTCGCGTTTAATAAATTTTTTCACATTTTAAGAGTTTTTTTGACTGTTTAAGCAGGAAGAAAAACAGCGGCGGAGAGATTTTAAATTTTACTTTTTATACTTTTAATAATTTGCCATTTGTAATTTAGACATTTCTTAATAATTTGCTATTTATAATTTAGACATTTCTTAATAATTTGCTATGATATATTTAAATGTTTCTTAATAATTCTTTTTTAACCGCTTTATACGCGAATCATTGTTTATGTTCTTTATATTAAACGTGTTAAACGGCTATTTAATTTCAAGGAGAAAATATGGCTTATCTGGTTTTGAGCAATAAAATGGTTTTTGAGGGAAAAAGATTCGGGGCTCCGGGAGACAGCGTCGGGGAGCTTGTTTTCACAACCGGCATGACCGGATATATCGAGACGCTCACAGACCCGAGCTATGCGGGGCAAATCGTTATGCAGACCTTTCCCCTTATCGGAAACTACGGAATCATTGAAGAAGATTTCGAGGGAGTTCCCCTCGTTAAAGGATACGTTGTGAGCGAAGCCTGCTCATTCCCTTCGAATTTCCGATCGGAATACACCCTCGACGAGTTTTTAAAGAAACGAGGAATATGCGCGCTGCAAGGGGTAGACACGAGAGAGATAACGCGAATAATCCGAGAAGAGGGCGTTATGAACGCCAAAATATGCGACGAAATCCCCGAAGATTTTTCGGAGATAAAAAATTACGCCGTCAAAGACGTCGTCAAAACCGCGAGCCGTAAAGAGATAAAAAAATTTCCCGCCTCCGTCTCTTCCTCCGCCCCCGCTTCCGATTCCTCCTCCGATTCCGACGGGACGCGGAAAAAGGGATACTCCGTCGCTTTAATAGATTACGGCGCGAAAAAAAATATAATAAGAAGCCTTAACGAAAGAGGCTGCGACGTTACGGTCTTTCCCTGCTCCTCCTCCGCCGAGGAAATACTTAAAACCGATCCCGACGGCATAATGCTGTCAAACGGACCGGGAGACCCGGCGGAAAACATATACGAAATCGAGCAAATAAAAAAACTTATCGGCAAAAAGCCGATATTCGGAATTTGCCTCGGGCATCAGCTTTCAGCGCTGGCGATGGGAGGAAAAACCGCGAAGCTGAAATACGGGCACAGAGGAGCCAATCAGCCGGTCAGACTCTCGGGAAGCCATAAAACGTATATAACCAGTCAAAATCACGGCTATGCCGTTTTAAGCGAAAGCATAGAAGGAAAGGGCAAGATACTCTTCGAAAACGCGAACGACCGAAGCTGCGAGGGAATTATCTATGAAAAGGAAAATTGTTTCACGGTACAATTTCACCCCGAGGCAAGCGCTGGACCGAGAGACACCTCATTTTTATTCGACAAATTTATCGATATGATGGGAGGAAAATCCGATGCCGAAAGATAGTTCCGTAAAAAAGGTTCTCGTGATAGGTTCCGGGCCCATAGTCATCGGGCAGGCCGCGGAATTCGACTATGCCGGGACTCAGGCGTGCAGAGTCCTTCGCGACGAGGGAATAAATGTCGTTTTGGTGAACTCGAATCCCGCGACAATAATGACAGACAAAGATCTCGCGGACGAGATATATCTCGAACCTCTCACGGCAAAGACAGTGACAAGGATAATTGAAAAAGAACGTCCCGACGGACTTTTGGCCTCTCTCGGAGGGCAAACCGGACTCACAATAGCGACCCGTCTCTCTCGGGACGGGGTTCTCGAAAAATACGGAGTAAAACTTCTCGGGAGCGACTCCGAGGCAATCGACAGAGCCGAGGACAGAGAATTGTTTCGGGACGCGATGAAAAAAATCGGGCAGCCGGTCGTCCCGTCCGAAATCGCCCACGACGTAAAGACAGCGCTTTCGGCGGCGGAAGAAATCGGATATCCCGTAATCGTGAGGCCCGCGTTCACTCTCGGCGGCTCAGGAGGAGGGATCGCTCAGACAGAGGAAGAACTTCGGACAATAGCCGCGAGCGGTCTTGACATGTCGCCGATAAATCAGATACTCGTGGAAAAATGTATATCCGGCTGGAAAGAGATAGAATTCGAGACAATGAGAGATCGAGAGGGAAACGTCATAGCTGTATGCTCAATGGAGAACCTCGACCCCGTCGGAATACATACCGGGGATTCGATAGTGGCGGCCCCGGCGTTGACTCTCGCGGATAAAGAATATCAAATGCTGCGTTCGGCGTCCCTTGAAATAATAACGGAACTCGGTATTGTCGGGGGCTGTAACTGCCAATTCGCTCTCGACCCGAAAAGTTTTAAATACGCCGTGATAGAAGTAAATCCGAGAGTTTCCCGATCGTCGGCGCTCGCGTCAAAAGCGACGGGTTATCCGATAGCGAAAATCACGACGAAGATTTCTCTCGGGTATACTCTCGACGAGATACAAAACGACATAACTAAAAAGACCTGCGCCTGCTTTGAGCCGACGCTGGATTACGTCGTGGTGAAATTTCCGAAATGGCCGTTTGATAAATTCGCTTCAACCGACAGAAAGCTCGGCACCCAAATGAAAGCGACGGGAGAAGTTATGGCGATCGGCAGAAACTTCGAGACCGCTTTAATGAAAGCCGTGCGAGGAGCCGAGATATCCCTCGACACCCTAAACGCCGCCCCGCTTTCGGACAAACCGATAAAAGAAAGGCTCTCCGAACAAAACGACAGACGTGTTTTCACGGTGTTCGAGGCGTTGAAGGCGGGGATATCGGTTGAAGAAATACACGATATAACTCTGATTGACGAATGGTTTTTAAATAAAATCAAAAATCTCGCGGATTTTGAAATCAAAATCGCCGAAAAAGGCTTATCGGACGAGGATTATTTTAAGGGAAAACATCTCGGATACCCCGACGAGGCGCTGAAAAAACTGAGCGGGAGAAATTCTTTGCCGGGAAAAACTTTCAGTTACAAAAAAGTAGACACCTGCGGCGCCGAATTCGACGCCGAGACCCCTTATTTTTATTCCGTATGCGACGGCGCCTGCGAGGCGAGAAGCTTTAAAAAAAGCGGAAAACCGGTAATCATGGTCCTTGGAAGCGGACCTATAAGAATAGGGCAGGGAATCGAATTTGATTACAGCTCGGTTCGCTGTGTCCGTACTCTTCGCCAAATGGGCTACGATGTGATAATCGTCAACAACAACCCGGAGACCGTATCCACGGATTACGACACGGCCGACAGACTGTATTTCGAACCACTCTATCCGGAAGACGTGATGAATATAATAAAGGCCGAAAACCCAATAGGAGTAGTCGTCGCTTTCGGAGGACAGACTGCGATAAAACTTACCGGGTTTTTAAACGATAACGGCATAGAGATACTCGGGACCTCCGCCGCAAGCATAGACTTGGCGGAAGACAGGGAGAAATTCGACGCCCTTCTCGAATCGTTCGGCATTTCCCGCCCGAAAGGAAAGGGAGCGAGAACTGTCGAAGAGGCTACGGAAGCCGCGGAAAGCCTGGGATATCCCGTTTTATTGAGACCATCTTATGTTATCGGCGGACAAAACATGACGATATCAAGAAATCGGGAACAAACGGAAAAATACATGAAAACGATCCTCGACGGAGGCATAGAAAATCCTGTTTTAATCGACAAATATATGCCCGGTACGGAGCTTGAAGTCGATGTTATCTCAGACGGAGAACAGGTATTGATTCCGGGAATAATGGAACATATAGAAAGAGCCGGCATACACAGCGGAGACTCAATAGCCGTATACCCGCCGTATAATCTGAGGGACGACCAACTGAAAAACATCTGTGACAGCTCCGAAAAATTGGCTCTCGCTCTGAAAACGAAAGGTCTTGTAAATATCCAATATCTTATCTATGAGGGGCGGCTTTATGTTATAGAGGTAAACCCCCGAGCTTCAAGAACAGTGCCGTATATAAGCAAAGTAACAGGAGTTCCTCTCGTCGATATAGCGTCAAAAGTAATGCTCGGCCATAAACTTTCCGATCTCGGATATTCCCCCGGACTCTGTAAAACGCCGCCGTATTTCACGGTAAAAGTCCCGGTATTTTCTTTCGAAAAGCTTCTTGACGCGAACTCAATTCTCGGTCCCGAAATGAAATCCACGGGAGAAGTTTTGGGTATCGGAAAAACAAAAGCGGAAGCTCTGTTTAAAGGACTTTCCGCGGCTGGTTTTACAGTTCCCGATACCGTGAATAAACGCGCCGGAATACTGATAAGCGTCGAGGAAAGCGATTATTCGGACGTTTTGTCCCTCGCGAAACGTTTTTCCGACCTCAAAATGAATATTTACGCCACAAGCGGCACCGCGGCCGCGATAAAGAGCTTCGGAACAAACGTTTCCCCGGTAAAGAACGCGACTGAGAGCGACGAGATATATTCTCTTATGGAAAGCGGAAAAATAAACTATATAATCTATACCGGAGCAGTGAAAGACTCCACTATGGGAGACTATATAGCGCTTCACCGCAAAGCGACCCGCCTTTCAATCCCCTGTCTCACTTCCGTGGACACCGCGAACGCTCTCGCCGAGATGATAGCGAGCCGCTTCAATGAAAACAATACGGAACTCGTGGATATAAACTCGATGAGAAAGGAACGCAGCAGAATAAACTTTTCCAAAATGCAAAGCTGCGGCAACGATTATATATTTATCGAGAACTTCGACGGTAAAATAACCTGCCCCGAATCTCTTTGCGTCAGCCTCTGCACCCCGCATTACGGTATCGGAGCCGACGGGATAGTTCTTATAGAGCGTTCCGCTGTCGCCGACGCGAAAATGAGGCATTTCAACAAGGACGGAAGCGAGGGACAAATGGCGGGGAACAATATCCGCTGTGTCGCAAAGTTCCTTTACGACAAGGGGTATCTTCCGAAAAACAAGTACGAGGTAACGATAGAAACGGCGGGAGGAACAAGAAATCTTTTCTTGTTTTTGAGAGACGGAAAAGTCTCATCGGTCGCTGTGAATATGGGGAAAGCGGATTTTTCCCCTTCTTCCGTTCCGGCCAAGGCAAAGAGCGCGGAAATGATAAATTATCCCCTGACAATCGACGGTCAAATCTATTCCGTGACCTGTATGTCGGTAGGAAATCCTCATTGCGTGGTTTTTGAAAACGAAATCGACGCTCTCGACCTCGCGACGCTCGGTCCGAAATTTGAGCACTGCGAAATTTTCCCCGAACGAATAAACGCCGAATTCGTCAAAGTCATCGACAAAACGACACTGCGTCTAAGAGTCTGGGAAAGAGGAACCGGAGAAACGCTTTCCTGCGGAACGGGAGCCTGCGCGGCGGTCGCCGCGGCGGTGAAAAACGGATTTTGCGAAGAAAACAAAAATATCACCGTGAAACTACCGGGAGGAGATTTACTCGTTAAATACGCTGAAAACGGCATAGTTTTAACCGGAGACGCGGAAATCGTATACGACGGGGAATTTGAATATTAACAAAACAGAGCGCGGCTAAGGCTAACGCCACATAAGGAAGCAATTTGAAAGCATGATTGAAAATAAAGAAATAATATACGCATAATAAAACGGCGGCATGGAGAGCAGTTCTCCTTGCCACCGTTATTTTAATCATCATCGTTAGACCAACCGGATATAATATGTAATTCACCTGAATCCATATCCATTGCCATATTATCTCCCATTCTCATCAATAAATCTCCGTCAGAATCTATTGCCATATTGTCAGAGATAGAATGAGCAAAATCGCCGTCCTCGAAATCAAAAAAATGTTTACCCATATAGCACCTCGCTTGAAAATTTAATAATCGTATTTGTTTATTTCTAAAACTCTGAAGGTTGCATTTTTGAATTGATTTAGTTTTTCTTGATCTACGTATTCAAAAGCTTTCAAATATATCTCTTGCCCAGCACCTAATCTATCAGCGTAAATCATATCTGTTTCAATTCTTGCACCGTTTGCATCTACCGCTTCAATTGTTATGCAATAAGTGCATTGTTTTTCAGCTTTGTTTTTCACTGTAATATCAAGGGATGTCTCGGAGAAGTAGCCATTATTAGTCACTTTGAATTCCCCAAAAGAAATATCAACATATTTTTCTAAAATTTCGTCTGTCGTTTCTTCTCTAAATACATCACCAATTGCAGGTATATTAGATTCA
The DNA here is from genome assembly GCA_904398665.1 of Candidatus Geddesella stercoravicola. Lineage (GTDB taxonomy): Bacteria > Bacillota > Clostridia > Oscillospirales > UBA644 > Geddesella > Geddesella stercoravicola. The sequence goes on from CAJFPG010000063.1 coordinate 10,744, forward strand.
ATAACATCTGATGTGTTACTAATAAGCGAAACTGTAAAAACGACATACAGAATCACAAGAATAATAGATAAAACGATTTTAGTTATAAAGCCAATCAAAGCGCCTTTACCTGCCGACTTAGCTCGTTTAGGGTTCTTTCCTTCGTATATAAGAAAAAGGATTAAACCAACAATCGGAATAAAAAATCCCAAGATAGCAAACCCAATACTTGAACTGTCTTCAGAAACATTTGCATCGAACTTATTATCAATCCGTGCTCCGCAGTTATTACAATATGATGAAGTATCATCTACAGTTCTACCACAATTTTTACAATATATAATAACTTATCCTCCGCTTTTTTTACCGATAATATCCATTTTGATGACAGACTTGATGAATTGTTTCAGCAAAAATTGATCTGGACTTTTTATTATCATCGGTGTTTGTATTCTTTTTATCTATGTAATTATCTCTGACTTGTTGCCACAGTTTATGCTTTTTAATCCATTCAATTTTGACAGGAAGATCATAATATTCTTTGGGCTGATATTCCCACGAATAACTGTGTTGTTTTTTGTTATAGCGAATATATTGTTGCCGTCCATCGCCGCATTCATATATAATGCAAAAGTCACAACTATGCAATATACAAGAGTTGGCTCTATCCTTTACTTTGATGGTGAGAACACGAGTGGAATCTTCGGTGTAATCATATCCGAAAATCGAATATCCATAAGGATTAGTGACCTTATCGAGACCTTTGTGAAGAATGTTTCGTATTTCTTCGGCAGAATAATCTTCGTCGGGGTCATTTACTTCAATATTCACATCGAAGTCAAAACCAGTGTTAGAGTTTCGGTCACGGGTTATCATATTTCGTTTGCTACTTCCCACAAAATGATATTGAAAAGTAAAATCATCTCTGACTTCATTTTGTAATCTGTGGATAATTTCAAAAAGTTCATCTCTAATCGGTTTCCATTCTTCTTTTGGAACATACTCGAAA
>CAJFPG010000064.1 GCA_904398665.1 Candidatus Geddesella stercoravicola
CCAATGCGCGGCTGGCAGGCCGACAAAAAAACGCACTTGTGCGTAACCAGTAAAGGTTAGGGCTATGCCCGAAACGGAAATACCACCCGCTATGCGGGTGGATTGTTATTGCGGAAATTATTTTTATTTTGTTTTTGTGAGAGTTCTGAGATAATCTTTTTGTTCTTTTGAAATTCTATAACTTTCAATAGCTTTTCTTATCGTTTTATTGTGAGTTTGAATGTCTAACTTATTTTCTTCGAGATATATAATTATTTTATCATAATGTTTTGCGAGTGCGGTTGCGAAATACCAGGCTTTGCCCATAATGACATAATATTCTTCTGATTCGATTTGAGCTACTTTGTCCGCATATTCGGTTGAAAAATTATCGTCAAGATAAAAACGCATAAGCATATTTATCGCGAATCGTATGGTGTATGTATGTTTTGATTTAATCCAAAGATTTATTTCGGAATATAGTTTGTCGAGATGTTTTTTGAAAATTTTAGGCGTTATTAGATCGCAAGTCGCCCAGTTGTCTATATATGGAAGAAATTTTTCCAAAGCTTCGATTGTTTGTTCGTAGTTTTTGAATTTTTCTAATATTAAACCATGAAGATTATTTTCTTCATAATACTTATGAGGAAGGGAAGAGAGAAAAGCTTGATAGTTGCTCTGCTTGAAAATTTCAGAAGCTAAACTTCGAAGTCTAGGGGTTCGCACTCCTATTATTGAGGAAGGGTTTACTGTGGGTATAAGTTTTTCATGAAAGTTTTTATAGGAAATATCCCGCATTTCAAAGAGAGATTTTTCTATTTCTTCGACAGTCATTTTTATTCTCCTATTATTTGCAGTTATGTTACTGGTATTTAATTTTTGTATGGCGTTTAAAAGTATAAAGATTTTTTGAAATTTAAGATAAATAGTTATATTACCGTTTGTTCCGGCATTTTTTATTTATATTAAACAGTCGTCCTTGAAACGAGCCTCTTGCTTTCATTTCGGAATGGATATCGTTTAATAGTGACCATTTATATCTCGACCAGTCCGGAGCTAAAAGTAATTTTGGAGCTCCGTCTCCCGTGATTCTATGAATAACGACTTCTTTTGGAAGTCGTTCGATACATCCTATAAGAATATCTATATATTTTTCTTTTGTCAGAGTGTTGAAAAGTTTTTTCTCCCATAAGACTGCTAAATCTGTATTTTTCAGCACGTGGAGCAGGTGCAGTTTGATTCCCGAAATTGAAGTCATAGAGAGATAATCTATAGTTTCGTAAATCATTTGTTCTGTTTCGTAAGGGAGACCTATTATAACATGCGCGATAACTTGTATATTTCTTTTTGTAAGTTCTTTTAACGCTTTGTCAAAGACGGGAAGAGAATATCCTCGTCTTATAAATTCGGCGGTTTGTTCATGAATTGTCTGCAGTCCTATTTCTATCCAAACCGGTTTTATTTTGTTCAAGTCGTCAAGTAACTCTATAACGTTTTCGGGGAGGCAATCGGGACGAGTCGCTATTGATAAGATAGCTATGTCAGGATGATTTATCGCCTCTGTAAAGATTTTTTTTAAATAATCGATAGGCGCGTATGTATTTGTAAAAGCTTGAAAGTACGCTATATATTTTCCGTTTTTTATCTTTTTGGAAACTTTTTTTTTCGCTTCTTCTATTTGTTTTGTTATCGAAAGGTTTTTGTTCGCCGTAAAGTCTCCCGAACCTTGTTCCCCGCAAAAAATACATCCTTTTGTTCCGATTTTTCCATCTCTGTTCGGGCATGTCATATTTCCGTTAAGAGAGAGTTTATATATTTTAGTGCCGTATTTTTCTTTAAGGTAATTGCTTAAAGCGTTGTACGGTTTTATTTCGCTTTTTTCCATTTTTTTTCTTTTCCGTTCTTTTGTTATAATTAAAAATTCTATTTTGTAAGACAGATTAAATAAAATATATAGAAATATTTTTTATATTTTATGAAACAAAGAAAATATCTTACGGACGAAAGATAATGTCCGAAAGCTATTGCTCTGATAATATATTTTCCACATCTTATTTTTTATTTTATTTTTTACTTAATTAATTTTTTTTGTTATTTTTTTATTTTATTTAATATTTAATATATATAATTTTATATTTATTTTTCTATTAATTTTATTATTTTTTAGTTTATCATATTTTAAATTGTAAGTCAAGAAAGTTGCGTTTTTTAATTAAGAAAAATATTCTGAAAATGAAAAGTTTTCTATTAATACATCCGTATAATAGTATTTTATTATTTCCTCGTACG
>CAJFPG010000065.1 GCA_904398665.1 Candidatus Geddesella stercoravicola
AAACCGGAATTAAAGAAGGTTCAATATATCCGGTAATGTCAGGTTCCGCCGTCGACATGGTAGGGATAGAGCAATTGCTTAAATTTATAATTTCGTATACGCCCGAGCCGAAAGCGGACCCGAACGCTCCGACGGCGATAAAGGTATTCAAAACTGTCGCGGACCCGTTCGTCGGGAAAATGTCCTACTTCAAAGTTCTTGCAGGCTCTGTCAAACAGGGGGATATTCTCACCAATAAAACTTCGGGCGTCGCCGAAAAAATGAGTAAATTATACATAATAAAAGGCAAAAAACAAACCGAAGTTCCGGAGATATCGGCGGGAGACATAGGGGTTGTGACAAAATTACAACAAACGTCAACAAAGGATATTTTATCTGCCGGAAAAGAAGACATACCCGATATAGAAATCGTTTACCCGAAACCATGTCTCTCAATGGCGATATACCCGAAAGCGAAAGGCGACGAGGAAAAGATTTCCCAAGGGCTGCAAAAATTAAAAGACGAGGACCTCACCTTCTCATACACGACAAACCCTGAGACCCACGAGCAAATTATAAGCGGGTTAGGAGAAATTCACCTTGATATAATAGTAAATAAACTGAAAACAAAATTCGGTGTGGACGTGGAGTTAAAACCGCCGAAAGTAGCTTATAGAGAGGCTATACGGAAAAAAGTCGAGCAAAGAGGAAAACATAAAAAACAATCTGGCGGACACGGTCAATACGGAGATGTTCTCATAGTTTTCGAACCGTACGATGGAGAAGACTTGCTGTTTGAGGAAAAAATATTCGGAGGCTCGGTTCCGAAAAACTTCTTCCCGGCGATAGAAAAAGGACTGAGAGAATGCGCCGCTAAGGGAATTCAGGCGGGATATCCTGTTGTGGGCCTTAAAGCCACGCTTATCGATGGGTCATACCACGACGTCGACTCTTCCGAAATGTCATTTAAAACAGCGGCGGCAATCGCTTTCAGAGAAGGGCTCAAAAACGCGAATCCCACTATTCTGGAACCTATCGGAACTTTGAAAGTTTACGTCCCTGACAGTCTTATGGGAGACATAATCGGAGACATAAACAAACGCCGCGGTCAGATTCTGGGGATGAATCCGGCGGAAGACGGACTGCAAGAAGTAATGGCTGAGGTACCTATGTCCGAGATGACGACCTACGCGATAGATCTTCGTTCGATGACCAGAGGAAGAGGTTCGTTCGATCTTGAATTCGCGCGTTACCAGGACGCTCCGGCCAATGTCGCGCAAAAGGTTATAGAAGAATACCAAAAGACAAAAGAAGAATAAAAATTTTATCAATAAATAATATATAATGTTTGTAACATTTTCGGCGGAGAATCACCGATATTTTAAAAGCCGGCGGCGTATATTGTGCGCCGTCGGCTTCTTCGGAAGAATTAAATAAAATAAAAAGATACGGAATGGGCGTTTCCAAAAGAGAAAAACAATTCTATAAAGAACAGCTGAAAACTCTTGAATTAGGTCTTGAAGACCGTATGACAGCGAAATTAGGTAATATAATAAACGTCTATAATAAAACGTCGCATTATTCAAACTTTTTACTTTGCGCCACTCAATAAAGAGATATACTCTTGACATATGAGATAATCTACAATATAATATAAAAGATATTTTATTATTATAATAATATAGTCATATATGATCTATATAATTTATAATTTAAAATTGATATTATCTTGATATACGTCTTAGTCTACTTATTAATTAAGTCGCTTAACAAACTTTATCTGAAATTTAAAACAATACGATTTCACTATTAAAAAACTAAAAAATAACATTTTTCGACAAAACGTCGCCGAATGTCCTATCGCAAAGCTGTTAAAATCATATTTCCCATAACAACAGATAAAAGAAAGGTATTTTATGGACTCAATATCAAGTTTTTTGTCGCAAATGACGGCGAATCCATTATTATTTATCGCAGTAACATTGACGTTAGGCGTTATTTTAGTAAACGGTTGGACCGACGCTCCGAACGCAATCGCCACTTGTGTCGTGACAAGATGTATGTCTCCAAGAGCCGCTATATTCATGGCGGCGGTGTTTAATTTCCTCGGTGTTTTCGTAATGACGCTTATCAACGCTACCGTCGCGGAAACTATCACAAAGATGGTAGATTTTGGCTCCAACTCCGAAGAGGCGATAATCGCTTTGAGCGCCGCTCTATTCGCCATCGTCCTTTGGGCGACTCTCGCGTGGGCCTTCGGAATTCCTACCAGTGAAAGTCACGCTCTTATAGCGGGGCTTACCGGAAGCGCGATCGCTCTTCACGGCAGCCTCGATGGCGTAAACGGAGAGGAATGGATAAAGGTTGTATACGGTATAGGTATCTCCGTAGTTCTCGGTTTTGGATTAGGTTGGTTAGTATGCAAATTCGTGACAATACTTTTCTATAAAGCGAATCGCCCGAAGACGGAACCGTTTTTCAGAGGAGCTCAAATTGTCGGAGCCGCTTCTATGGCGTTTATGCACGGGGCGCAAGACGGACAAAAATTTATGGGAGTAATCCTTATTTGCGTATATATGTCGCAGGGACAGGAGCTCCCGACAGAGATACATATTCCTATATGGCTGATGATCGTCTGTTCCCTAATAATGGCCGCGGGAACCGCGATGGGAGGAAAAAAGATTATAAAATCAGTTGGAATGGATATGGTAAAGCTTGAAAAATATCAAGGTTTTTCAGCCGATATAGCCGGCGCGTTGTCTTTATTATTTTGTTCTATTTTCAGTTTGCCAGTATCTACGACCCACGCGAAAACGACTTCTATTATGGGCGTCGGCGCGGTAAAGAGAATATCCGCTATCAACTTCGGAGTTGTCAAAGAAATGGTATTAACTTGGGTACTGACATTCCCGGGCTGCGGGCTCGTAGGATTTCTGATGACAAAATTATTTATGTTTATATTTACCTGACGGAAAGGAAGTTAGAAAATGGCAAAAGGCGATAAATTTTATTTTGAGAATCTCTCGGAGGGCACGTCGCTTTCAAGAAAAGCGGCGAATTATCTTGTAAACTGTCTCAAAAATTATAATCCGAACAATATCGAGCAAATGCTAAATGAAATGCATGAAATCGAACATAACGCGGATATCAAAAAACATGAAATGAACGAGGCTCTCGCCAAAGCTTTCGTAACGCCGGTAGACAGAGAAGATTTGGATATGCTAAGCCACAATCTTGATAACGTTACCGATAAAATAGAGGAAATACTGCAAAAGTTCTATATTTATAACATCCAATCCGTAACTCCTTACGCCGTTGATTTCGCGAAAAAAATTGTCAAAGCCTGCGATATTCTATGCGAGCTTATGAATGAGTTTGAAAACTTCAAAAAATCAAAAAAGATAAAGGAACTTATTATCAGCATGAACGACATAGAGGAAGAATGCGACAAACTTTTTCTTTTCTCAATGCGAGAACTGACAAAGAATACAAAAGATATACTGCTTACCGCTTCATGGAGAAAAATATTCGATTGTCTCGAAGCTTGTGCCGACGCCTGCGAGCACGTAAGCGAGTGCGTGGGTACGGTTATCATGAAAAATACATAAAATTAAAATTATAATATAATCTATAAAAAATAAGAGAGAAGCATATTTCTCTCTTGTTTTAATCGCCGCTAATATTTTAATATCTAAGAAAACAAAAATATACGCGATAGAAAAAAACCTAGAACTCAACATTATTAATTGACATAGCAAATCTTTACGTCATATAAAAGGCCGAAAGACATAACGCTTTCGGCTTTTATTTTACCTTAAACGATGAAACTACGATATTACGGTAAAAACGCTTATACAGAAATAAAATTATTTTTTTTAGCGATAAAAGAATTTTTCATACAAAGAAGAGTCATAAAAATTCCAGTACGAATCTTCCCAGCTCGTATGATTTCAGAAAATCGGCGAAAAAATTTATAAAATTATTGATAATATAATGGTTTGACAATATAATGGTTTTTATAGCATAATCAGTCTAACATATTTCAAATATTCCTATTTTGAATATTCTAATTAAAAAGAATATATCCGGCAAAATTATTCATCTTTATAATAGGTAAACATGTAAAAGTATTAAAAAGATCATTTTCGGCATCCCATAACGAGACGTTCCTTTTTATTATAGAAAGACAAAAAAACTGTTAGTCATATAAAAAATTATATACGCTATTTCACTTGGTAGTTAGCGAAATTAATAACACGTCAAACAACGAAAATTCAAATGATTACAAATATAAAGCTATCATTCGCAAACAGATAAAACAAGCGCCGAACCCTCGTTTTCTTTCTAAGAAAAATACGTTCCGCGTATATCGTTATGTCAAAAACAAAATTTCCTAACGATTTTTTTTTTAACATTTAATAAATTCCTCGGAAGATAATAAATACGCTCGAATAAATCCACATCTATCAATAGTTTTTTCAAAAAAAAGAAATATCGTTCTATCTCTCAAGCTATAAAACAAACATTCTCCTGTCTTAAAATGCTTTTTAATAAAATATCAATTCCGTTCTCGATAATCGCCGCGACAAAATTAACCCCTTTACAGAAATTAAATTTTTATAAAATTAAATTGCGCATAAATTATACTTTACACGCAATTAAATCCTCATAATCGATTTCCATTAAGGAATCACTTTTTGAATCAAAACGTTTAAAAATTAAATTTTTCAATAACGAATCCATAAAATAAAATTTTAACTCTTTTTCTAAAATAATATTTTAACTCTTTTTCACGAAACGATAAGTCTATTTTTCTTGCCAAAATTTATATTCACCCATATCATTATAAAGTCGACAATAACTCTCATATCGAGAACGACTTATTTTCCCTCTCTCGACAGCTTCCTCGACAGCGCAACCCTTAATACCGATATGAGAACAATCAGAGAAACGGCAATCAAACACATAATCAGAAAACTCTGGAAAAAAATCTGATAAAGTCTCCCTGTTTTTTATACCGAAATACGAGAGTTCCAAATTTCCGAAACCCGGAGTATCGGCGATAAAACCGCCGTTCACGGAAAAAAGCTCAACATGGCGTGTAGTATGTTTTCCCCTGCCCAATTTTCGGCTGACATCTCCGACAGCCGAAATAATTTCGACTCCCGAAAAAGAAGATATCATATTGAGAAGACTTGACTTCCCGACTCCGGAGAACCCGGCGAAAGCGGAAGTAAAACCTTTTATTTCCGAAAGAAGCTCCTTCGCTCCGATATTATTTACCGAAGAGGTAAATATAACTTTATAAGGCGTTTTAGAATATACGTTTAAAACATCAACATCTGACCCGTCAGAGAGATCGCTTTTACTGAAAACCAATATCGGAGTTATACCAAATTTCACGGCGATAACGGTAAGCTTATCTATATACAGAAAATCAGGCTCGGGATTTTTAAGGGAAGAGACAATAAAAAGTTTATCAATATTCGAGACAGGAGGCCTTACCAAACTGTTTTTACGAGGGAAAATCTCAGAAATAACCCCATTCTCCGCCCTTACCTTATCGCCTATCATAGGAATTATCCCGTCTTTTCTGAAAACGCCCTTGGCTTTGACCTCTGAAAAATTTTTCCCGTCAGAAACGGTATAAAGCCCCCCAAGGCCCTTTATTATAACACCAATCATTCTTCGGAGGGCCCCGTGCTGACGTATAGAGTTATCTCCGTACCGGACTCCACTTCCGAAAGACCTTCTATGCTTTGAGAAATGACTTTTCCCGCCTCTACGTCGTCGCTGCTCGTTTCCATAATAATAACCACAAGTCCCGCGTTTTCAAGTTCTCTCGACGCCGAAGCCTGAGTGTCACCCTCTACGTCGGGAACTTTAACCATCTTCGTCTCATTCGACTCTACGCTCACATAAACCCTGACGGTAGACCCGGAAGCAACCGAGGCCCCGAATTCGGGAGAAGTCCGAATCACATGTCCGGGTTCAACATCAGAGCTGAACTCTGTCACAACTTCCGTTTTCAAATCGCTTTGTTTAAGCTCGAGCAGAGCGATTTCCTGAGTTTTTGACGTAACGTCCGGAACGGTTACCATTTTAACTCCGAGACTGACTACTACCGTTATGGTTCTTCCCGATTCATAAGTTCCGGTCTCCGGGTCTTGTGAAATTATATATCCCTCCTCAACCGCGGCGTCATATTGAGGAGTTGCCTGCTCTATGACAAAATTATCGGTTATCTCGCTGTCCTCCATAACCTCGTCGATAGACCTTCCGACAAGTGTCGGTATATCTACCAAACGAGAATTGAACGCGTTTACGACCCCGTACATTCCCCAAAGACCGAGGAGCACGAGAATAAACGATAACCCAACTCCGGATACCGAGGCTATAAGTCGATTTTTTAAAAGTACGTTTTTTATTGCGAAAATACCTTTTTTCTTTTTCTTATTTTTTTCAGTCTCCTTCGCCACCGCGTCTTTGACAGACGGAATGACAAGCGTGGGAGAAGTAGAAAGATCATACTTGGAGGATGACGGGACGTCATATGGAAAAACAACGTTATTATCGGCCATAAAGGCCATTAAATCCTTTCTCATTTCCTTCGCGCAAGAATATCTCTTTTCCGGATCCTTTTCCATAGCGTGAAGAATTATCTGTTCGAGTCCGAGAGGTATTGATTTTCTTATCTCTGACGGACGAACCGGATTCTCTCTTACTTGTTTCAAAGCGACTGAGACCGCGCTGTCCCCGTCAAAAGGAAGCTTTCCCGTAAGCATCTCATAAAAAATTATACCGAGAGAATAAATATCAGACCGACAATCCACAGGAAGTCCTTTCGCCTGCTCCGGACTTATATAATGAACGGTTCCTATCGCTTTATCTGTTATAGTAGCGGTATCGTAATTTACAAAGCTCGCGATTCCGAAATCAGTAACCTTGACGGTTCCGTCATCGAGTACCATTATATTTTGAGGCTTGACGTCTCGATGAACTATACCCTTATCATGAGCGTGCTTTAAAGCCCCGAGAATCTGCCCCCCATAAGAAAGCGCCTCGGTGACGCTCATGGGAGCTTTTTCATCAATAATTTCTTTAAGAGTACGTCCTTTTATATACTCCATGACAATATAATTATACTCTCCGCTGAAAGAGACGTCTGTCACCTCGACTATATTCTTGTTTGAAAGCATAGCTATAGCTTTCGACTCGTTTTGAAATCTCTTTCTGAATTTAAAATCTTTCGCGAATTCGTCTTTAAGAATTTTTACGGCGACATATCTCTCGGCGATCTCGTCCCAGGCCTTATATACGATAGCCATACCGCCCGAACCGATAATTTCTTCCATCTGATATCTGTCGTCGAGAATTTTTCCTAAAAATCTATCCATACGGAAATCTCCTTTAATCTTTGTTCCCGCAAAGAACGACCGTAACATTATCGTTTCCGCCGCTCTCATTCGCGAGGGAAATGAGTTTATCGCAACACTCCTCGGTAACCCCGAGCAAATTCACCGTATCGCGAATTTTTTCTTCCTCAACATAAGAGGAAAGACCGTCGCTGCATATAAGAAATATATCGTCTTTATCGAAATCAAACGTAACGTAATCGCCCTCTATTTTTTCAGGAGTGCCAACCGCTTTGGTTATAACATTTTTAAGAGGATGATTTTCGGCGGCGGACTCTGTTAAAGCTCCCTTATCGACAAGTTCCTGAACAATCGAATGATCTTTCGTGACCTGAGTCAGTTCCCCGTCCCGTAAAAGATATACTCTACTGTCCCCTACATGGCAAACAGAAACTTTCCCGTCTCGAATAAAAAGGACTACGATAGTCGAGCCCATTCCCTTATATTCTTCATTTTTAAGCGATTGTGAAAAAACCACGCCGTTAGCTTTCGCGACAGCTTCTTTCACTAAAAATTCAGTATTTTCCGGAATTCCAAAATCAGAACAATATTCCTCAATATAGTTCATCGCCGCAAACGCCGCGAGCTGTCCCGCGACTTTGCCTCCTCTATGTCCTCCCATACCGTCACACAAGACGGCGAAACCAACGCCCCGCTCCAATTCCTTAAAAACAAAGCTGTCCTGATTAGAGTCCCTGACAAGACCTATGTCAGTCTTTCCGACAAAAATCATAGGCGTTCTCTCCTTTCATCTTCTTCCTGTTGATATCTAAGTTGACCGCAGGAGGCGTTTATTTCCCCTCCGAGAGTCCTCCGAACGGTAGTGTTGATTTTCATAGCGAGCAGTTTATCGCGAAAAGCGTCAATAGTCTTTTTGTCGCTAGGGAAAAGCCCTCTCTCGCTCACATAATTTACCGGAATTAAATTTACATGACAAAGCATACCTTTAAGCTTTCGACCGAGCGTTTCCGCCTGCTCTACTCCGTCGTTCACTCCTTTTATCAAAGTATATTCAAAAGATATCCTCCTGCCGGTTCTGGAAATATAATAGCGACAGGCGTCCAATACCTCCTCCACGCCATATTTCAAATTCACCGGCATTAACTTATTTCTCGTCTCGTTATCGGGGGCGTGTAGCGACACCGAGAGCGTTATTTGAAACTTCTTTTCCGCCAATGCTTTTATCTTGTCGACAAGTCCGCAGGTAGAAACCGAAATATGCCTTTGACCTATATTCATTCCGCGAGGATCGTTTACGTTTTTTAAAAATCTTAAAAGATTATCATAATTGTCAAGAGGTTCCCCCACTCCCATTATAACTATGTTAGAAACCTTATTGTCTCTATTCACGACAGAGACCTGCATCAACATTTCGCCGGCGGAAAGATTTCTGATTTTGCCTTTTAAAGTGCTCGCACAAAAACGGCAACCCATACGACATCCGACCTGAGAAGAAATACAAACGGAATTTCCGTGTTTATATCTCATCAATACCGTTTCTATGTAATTACCGTCCCGCAAACGAAACAAATACTTTTCCGTTCCGTCTCGATCGATAAGTTTCTTAACCTCTTCAATCGCGGAATTCTCATAAAGAGAAAGCTTTTCTTTCAAATTTTTGCCTATATCGGTCATCTCTGAAAGCGAAAAACCGGAGGCATAGTTTCTAAAAATCTGCTCGGCTCTGTAAGACGCCTCGCCCTGTTCTTTTATAAAATCCGAAAGCTCCTCGTACGAAAGTGAAACGAGATCTTCAATCAAAATAGCCCTTCTTTCCTTTTCCGCCGTTCAAAGACAGCAATTTAACACCTTTAAAATCACACGAAACTCACAATTTAAGTTTAACGATATAAAATATCTAAACGTTGATAAATATTTAAGCTTTTAATAAAATAATACGATATATAATTATTATAATGCTTAATATAATTACTAAATGTTGTATATTTATAGTATTAAACTAAACAACCGCAAAAGCCGAAGGCAAAACCAAGAATTCGAAACTTTACATCAAAAAATATAAACCAAAGGTTCAAAAAAAATAAATCGAAACCTCAAAAAAACAAATCCTCTTTCTTTTTTCTTTGAATTATTAAAAGTTTCCAAGCGTTTCAAATACAATTTTCAAACACTGAAACGAAAGCTATCTTTAATATAAGAAAAATAAAAAACCTATTGTCTCTTAAAGATAAAGTCTAACTTAATTTAATTTAACTTAATTTACTCTTTATTTAAATTTTCAATTTTATTTACGTACAATATTTATGTTTTAATATTACTCTAAAATATTAATTAATTTTATTCGCGTTTATTCTTTACATAGCCTTATATTCTTAATATCCCATATTCTGAATTATATTATCCATTTTCAAGCCATTTTTATATTATCCGTTTCTAAACCATTTTTAATTATTGAAATTTTAAATTCCTTTTATCTTTTACGCCTCGCATATACTCGGTGTCTGTCATTCTTCGCTTTCCCTCGGGAGCAATATCGATAAGTCTTATAGCGCCGTCAGAGGTTCTTACAATCAACATATCGTCTGACAGCACGTCGCCGCAATTTTCGGCAAAACGTTCTCCGAGTTTCTCAATCTTTTCGGAAGCGTATATTTTCATAATCTTTCCGGAAAGGACGGAAAACGCCGTCGGAAAAGGAGAAAAAGCTCTTATTTTATTATATATTCCGTCAGTAGACTCCGTAAAATCTATTCTTCGCATATTTTTATCTATCAGAGAAGCGTAACTGCTTTCCCCCTCTTGTTTTATGGGGGTTATCTCTCCTCTTTCTAGTCCATCTAGGGTCTCGACAAGATTCAAAGCTCCCGCCCTCGCCATCTTATCGTGCAGACTCTCGAAATTGTCCGTCTCCGATATCTCCACCTCAGTTTTTAAAAGAATGTCTCCGGTGTCGAGTCCGGAATCCATCAGCATCGACGTAATTCCGGTAACTTTATCTCCGTTAAGAAGCGCGAATTGCATCGGAGACGCCCCTCTATATTTAGGAAGAAGAG
>CAJFPG010000066.1 GCA_904398665.1 Candidatus Geddesella stercoravicola
ATTCTCAGATTTCATTATCTTCTTATTCTTGCCGCTGTTGTTTTCGGATATTTTAAATCGGATAACAAACATTTTGTTACTGTGTTTCTTGTCGTTTCAGTTGTCTACGCGGTGTTCTTTGAGATATATTCGTTCTTAAAACGAAGAAATTCGAGAAAGCTTGCGAGAAATATAGTCAATATGCTTGATATGACTTCTCAAAAGCGTATAGACGCGTTTCCTATATCTATTATCGTAACGGATTCTGAAGGAGAAATTTTATGGTATAACGAGCGTCTTATTGACGCTTTCGGCGAGGAAGAGATAATAAATCTCAGGAACATCAAAGAGCTGAATCATGAGATACTTTCAAACTCTGTCACTAAAATTTCTTGGAATGGAAAGTTTTTTACCGTTTTTAACGATAATTTTATTATAAATTCCAAAGAAATGAGTATTCTTTATTTCTTTGATACGACCGATTTTTATGAGTTACAGAAAAAATATGAGTTTTCTCGGCCCGCCGTCGCTCATTTGCTTATAGATAATTACGATGAGGTTTTCGCTCATATAAAGGATATTGAGAAGGCTCAGGTTACCGCTTCTATCGACGAGGCGGTCTCGAAATGGGCGGCGTCGTCAAACGGTATAATACGGAGAATAGAGAGAGATAGATATCTTCTGATATTTGAAAAAAAACATCTTCTTTCAATGATAGACAGACGATTTGATATTTTGGATATCGTGAGAGGATTGAATATAGGAACGAAAGTTTCTCCCACTTTATCTATCGGTGTCGGAATGTCTTCTGGCGGATTTTCCGTAAACGAGGATTTTGCGGAGACCGCTGTCGATATGGCTTTAAGCCGCGGAGGAGATCAGGCGGTAATAAAGACAGATACTGGATATGAATTTTTCGGAGGTAAGACTGTCGGCATAGAGAAACGTTCTAAGATAAAGGCCAGAGTTGTCGCTTCTGCTGTTTCCGAACTCTTTAAAGAAAGAGACACCGTAGTTATAACGGGACATAAATATTCGGATATGGATAGTCTCGCCTCGTCTGTGGGGATGGCGAGAATTGCTCGTCATTTTAAGAAAAACGTATATATTGTCATTGACGAAAAGACTACTATGGCTAAACCTCTTTTGGTCCGCCTGAAAAAAACCGGGTATTTTGACGGGATTTTTATTTCCCCCGACGATGTTGAAGTGAAAATGAGCGATAATACCGTAGCGGTTATTTGCGACACTCATAGGCCGGAGTGTACCGAGGGCTACGATGCTATAAGGTCCGCGAAAGATTTGATAGTTGTGGATCATCATCGTAAAAGTTCTGATTTTATTGATACCACGTCGATAATGTTTCACGATCCTTCGTCCTCTTCCGCTTCCGAGATGGTGACCGAGCTTATTCAATATATAGCGGAAGAAGAACTTTTAGCGTGCGAAGCGGAGGCTCTTCTCGCGGGAATAATTCTTGATACTAAAGGCTTTACTTTAAGAACCGCGTCGACGACTTTCGACGCCTCTTCCTATCTTAAAAAAATGGGGGCGAGTCCGGTAAACGCGAAATTGCTTTTCAGAACTGACAGAGAAACTTATAGAAACAAGATTTCTCTTATGCAGGAAGCTGTTATTTATCGAGATATAGCGGCGATAGCCGTTTGGAAAACGGCGGTTCCGGGCAATATAAAGTTGATTACGGCTCAGGCCGCGGACGATCTTCTTAATGTGGATAACGTAAAAGCGGCGTTTACTTTGTTTGAGGATAAATCCGGGGTAAATATTTCGGCTCGTTCTCTCGGAGCTTTAAACGTCCAAATAATAATGGAATATCTCGGTGGCGGCGGGCATCAAACTATGGCCGCGACAGTTTTGAAAAACGTCTCCTTAGAGAAAGCGGTTGATGAATTGAAAAAAGCTATAGACAGATATATTAAAGATATGGGGATATAAAAATAAAGTTTAAAATATAAATAAATTTTACGAATAAATAAATTTTACGAAATTGAGTCGCGAAATTTAAAAATTAAAATAAATTAAGGATTAAAGAGAAATTAAAAAACAAAAATATAACCTTATATAAATAAGAATGGTAATAACTTTAATAAATGACGTTTTTTTAATAAAATGATGTTTCTTTATTCTATTATGTATTATGTTACTATAATGTAAAAATTATAGAAGAGTCAAATAGAAGAAAATAAAAATAAATTAAATGAAAAAAGATAGAATATATGGAAAATATGTGTGTACGATATTTTATTATTGTAACAGTATGGGAATAAAGAATAAAAAAATATTAAAAATATTTTGAAAATAATAAATTTATAAATTATGTAGAATTTATAAAATAATATAATGGAAGTAATATAAGGTAGATAAATTATATAAATAGATAAATGGATTTAGAACTATATATAAATTATAATTATATAAAATAAAACTCGCGAACGATTTTACAAAGAGAAAAAAATGAAATTAGTAAATATGTGATTGGCTTTACTTTAATATTATAAAATAAATTATAAATTGTTTTTCATGTGTTTTCGCGATTTCATAAAATGGTTTTTCTGTTTGTGAGTTACGGCGCGGAAAATTGTTTTTTTTTGTTATTTAAGGAGGATAAATTATGGAGGTAATACTCACCGCCGACGTTAAAGCTCTCGGGAAAAAGGGGGACAAGGTTAAAGTCTCCGATGGATACGCCAAAAATTTTCTCTTGCCGAAAAAGCTCGCCGTAGAGGCAAGCAACGCGAATTTAAACAATCTTAAAGGGAAAAATGAGGCGGCGGAGCATAAAAGACAACAGGAACTTGAAAACGCGCGAAATTTAAAAGAGATTATCGAGAAGAAACCTGTTTCTATCAAAGAAAAGTCAGGCGAAAACGGCAGGTTATTCGGCTCTGTCACATCAAAGGAGATATCTGAGGCGGTCAAAATCGCCTTTGGCGTAGACGTGGATAAAAAGAAAATTGTTTTGAAAGAACCGATAAAAAATTTTGGCACATATAATATCGACGTTAAACTTTGCGCCGGTGTCTCGGCGAAGATTACCGTATCGGTTACCGAATGAAGAATATTGAGGAGGAATATCGTTTTTAGAGGGAATTGTCCTTTGGCGATTTTTGAAGAACGATTTATCTGTTATGGAAAATAATTCGGCTGATTTTCTTTCGGATAAAAGACTTCCGGCAAGCACAGACGCCGAGCAGGCGGTGCTCGGAGGAATTATTATCGACCCGGAGAGCATATCTAAAACTCTCGGACATTTGACGAAAGAAAGTTTTTATATCATCAAGCATCAACAAATATACGAGTGTATGCTTGAACTATATAATCTCTCTTTGCCGATAGAGGGGTTGGCTCTTGTTGAAAAGATGAGAGAAAACGGATATTACGGCGGAGACGAAGATAAAAAATACATACTTACTCTCGCCGAGACGGCGTCATCAATTGGCAATGTGAGTTATTACGTCAGTATAATAGAGGAAAAGGCAAAACTCAGAAATATTATCGAAATTTGCGATAAGGTTTCCGATATGTGTTACGACAATACCGAGTTTTACGAGGTTATGGATTACGCTGAGCAGAAGTTTTATAATCTGAGAAACGGTATGAGAACCGACCGAATGAGAAAGCTCGAAAATGTCGTTAGGGAAGAAATGGATTATCTTAAAGAGCTGGCGAGCGATGAAACCGGGAAATTTGAGCCCGTGAAAGTCGGAATAAGCTCAATCGATAACTTTCTGGGAGGAATGAATAAAGGAAATTTAATAATTTTAGCGGCTCGTCCCGGCGTGGGAAAGACTTCTTTCGCGTTGAATATGGCGTATAATGTCGCGGCCTCCTCGCGGTATAATCCTAAAAAAAGCATAGCGTTTTTCTCTCTTGAAATGTCTAATTCCGAACTTTCAAAGAGAATAATTTCAAGTAATCTCAGCATTGACAGCGAGAATTTACGGCTTGGAACGTTAAAGGACGACGAATGGGACGATATATATGATTTCTGGCACGATACTCTTCCTGATGTCAATTTCATTATGGACGATACTCCTGCTATAACTATACTTGATATAAAGTCAAAGCTTCGTAAAATAAAAAATCTCGGGCTGGTTGTTATAGATTATTTGCAGCTTATGACCGGTTCTAAAAAGACAGAAAGCAGAGTTCAGGAAATTTCCGATCTCACAAGATCTCTGAAACTTATGGCGAAAGAGTTGGATGTCCCGGTAATTTTGCTTTCGCAGCTGTCGAGGGGCGTTGAAAAGGACGATAGGAATCCTCGTCTTTCTGACCTCAGGGATTCCGGATCTATTGAGCAAGACGCCGATGTTGTAATGTTTTTGAGCCGACCTATGAGCGCTGACAGCGAGGCGAAAAATAGAAATCTTTGCGAGGTTATTATCGAGAAAAACAGGCATGGAAAGACCGGTAAGGTGTCTTTACAATGGGATGGCTCTCATACGTCTTTCAAGTCTATTTCATACGAGCCTGTGCCGGATAACATTGCTTAGCTGAAATAAAAGTTTCTCGGAGAGCTTTATGAATGCTTTTGAAAAAAAAATTTTTTCGTTCTGCAATAAATATAATCTTTTTAAAAATTGCAAGGGGCTTATTCTCGCCGTCTCCGGAGGCCCGGACTCAATGGCTCTTCTCGGGTTTTTCGAGAAGAATCGGGATAGTTTTTCTTTTCCGCTTCTCTGTGCTACCGTGGATCATTCTATAAGGAGAGAAAGCGAGGAAGAAGCGGCGTATGTGGAAAAGTTTTGCTCGAAAAGGGGAATTCCTTTTGAAAAACTTGTAGTAGATATTCCGTCTCTTTGTCCGAAAGGAGTCTCGACGGAGACTTTTTCGAGAAATGTCAGATATGATTTTTTCTTTTCTCTTAAAGAAAAATATAGTTTTTCTCATATAGCGACAGCTCATACTTCTGACGATAACGCCGAAACCGTTTTGATGAATATTATAAGAGGCTGTTCTGTTTCAGGGCTTGCGGGTATCCCCGTATCCAGATCGGACGGAGTCGTGAGACCTCTTCTTTGTTGTGAAAAAAGCGAGCTTATAAATTATTGCGTCGACGAGAAAATACAATATTTTATAGATTCGACAAACGCTGAGAATATATATCGACGGAACGTTGTAAGAAATGTTATAATACCTGTTTTAGAAAAGGAGAACCCCTCTATTCGCGGGGCGTTGAATCGCCTTTCCGTCTCTGCGGGGATTGACGACGCGTTCATAGATTCTTTCGCTGAGGAAATCGCGAAAGGTATAAACATAAATGAACGTCGTAAATTTGCTTCCATTCCAATATCTCTTTGGAAAGAAAACAATAAGGCCGTATTTTCCCGTTTAATAAGAAAAGTTTTTTCTCGTTTGTCCGGCAAAGAGCTTTCTTTTTCGATGACAGAAGACGTTTTGTCTCTTTTTGATAATAAATTTACTTCGAATAAAGTTCAACTGTTTGATTTTTATGCGTTGAGAACGTATTCTTCGGTTGATTTTATAAAAATTGATGTCGAAGAGGGAAAAAATAACGAGTTTTTGCAAATAAAAGCGAAAATAAACACAGAAATACCATTTTTTGACGGTATAATAAAAATCGTCGAAAGAAAATCTCCTCATAAAAAGAATCGCGATTGTATTCCTAAGATAAATATGGACGACGCGGTTTTTCGAACGAGAAAATCGGGAGATGTTTTTAAAAATACAAAAAGCGGAAGAAAGCTTATAAGACGTCTTTTTATCGATAAAAAAATACCGTTTGGTATAAGAGATAAAGTTCCTCTTTTAGAAAAGAACGGAGAGATTTTGTGGGCTTTCGGTCTTGGCGCCGCCGCTGACAGACGGGCTGACGACTGCGATGAGTTTTATGAAGTAATTTTTAAATTAAAAAATCAGGTTAAATAAAAAATGCAAAAAAATATATCTGTGAAAAATTTAGATGAATAAAAATCTATAAAAAATTTTGAGTAAATTTGAGTAAATAAAAAAACAGGTGAATAAAAAAGATAGAAAGGTATAAATTATATGAGCAAAATCGACGTCTTTATTTCAGAAGATCAATTGAAAAAAAGAGTCTCGGAATTGGGCGCTGAGATTACCGAGAAATATTCATCTCCCGATAAAAATTTATTATTGGTCGCGGTTCTGAAAGGTTCCGTTGTCTTTATGGCCGATCTGATGAGAAATATTACCTGCAAATGCGCGATAGATTTTATGGCGACGTCGAGTTATTCGTCAGGGACTGTTTCGAGCGGTAATGTGAAGATAATAAAAGATCTTGACGTAAACGTTTCCGAATATGATATTCTGCTTGTCGAAGATATTCTCGACAGCGGCTATACTCTTTCAAAGCTTATAGAAATTTTGAAAACTAGAAATCCGAAATCTCTCAGTCTCTGTACTTTGCTTGATAAGCCCGATAGAAGAAAAGCCGACGTAAAACTCGATTTTAGAGGCTTTACAATACCGGATGAGTTTGTTATCGGTTATGGTCTGGATTATGACGAACGGTATAGAAATCTTCCTTATATCGGAATACTTACTCTTGATAAAGAATAAACTATCTAAGGATAAATCGATATATATCAAAAAACAGGAGGTCCCGAAATTTGAAAAAGTTTAAAAGTACAATCTTTTATATCGCTATTTTCGCGATTCTTATCGTCGTCGCTTCCTTTCTTTTTTCTCAGTCTTCCTCAAAGGCGATAAAATATTCAGATCTCATAGAGCTTTTTGAGAGCGGCCAGATAAGAAGTTTTGAGATAAATGACAATACTTTGATTTATTATACTTGGGAAGATAATCCGGACGCCTCTCAGGAAGCTACGAAGAGTGCCGAATATACTCTTTACAGTCCGACATGGTTTATGGATGATGTAAGAGAATCGGTCGAGACTCAGCTTGAGAACGGAACTATGGAGAGTTATGATCTTACTCCGAGAGCCGAGACTCCGTTTTGGGTTTCTCTTATACCATATCTGCTTCTTGCCGGGCTTCTTATTTTCTTCGTTTTGTTTATGACGAATCAGATGAACGGGGGCGCCGGTAAGGCTATGAGCTTTGGTAGGGCTCGCCTTAAAAACGGGAATAACCCGAAACGTAAAATCACTTTTGAAGACGTCGCCGGAGCGGACGAGGAAAAAGAGGAAATGGCGGAGATCGTCGAATTCCTTAAAAATCCGAAAAAATTTCTTGATCTCGGAGCGAGGATTCCGAGAGGAGTTCTTTTGATAGGATCGCCCGGTACGGGTAAAACCTATCTCGCGAAAGCTGTCGCCGGAGAAGCGGGCGTTCCGTTTTTCAGTATTTCGGGTTCGGATTTTGTAGAACTTTATGTCGGAGTAGGCGCTTCGAGAGTCAGAGATACTTTTGAGCAGGCGAAGAAAAACGCTCCATGTATTATATTTATAGACGAGATAGACGCTGTCGGACGACAGAGAGGCGCGGGGCTCGGCGGAGGCCACGATGAGAGAGAGCAGACTCTTAATCAGCTTTTAGTAGAGATGGACGGCTTTGAGGAAAACGAAGGCGTTATAGTAATGGCGGCGACCAACCGTCCGGATATTCTTGATAAGGCGCTTTTGCGTCCCGGCCGTTTTGACCGTCAAATTGTCATAACGCTTCCGGACGTAAAGGCACGTCAGCAGATTCTTGAAGTGCATTCCAAGAAAAAACCGCTTGCTGACGGAGTAGATCTTGAAACGATAGCCAAAACAACGTCCGGGTTCGCTCCCGCCGATCTTGAAAATGTTTTAAATGAGGCGGCGCTTCTCGCGGCGAGACGTAAACGTTCCAAAATAGAGATGCAGGATATAGAGGACGCTATGCTCAAAGTAGTCGTCGGCGTTGAGAAAAAATCGAGAAAAATATCTGAGAAGGAAAAGAAACTTACGGCATATCATGAGACCGGGCACGCGATAGTCAGCAGCAATCTGCCGTCACAAGATCCGGTGCATCAGATTTCGATTGTCCCGAGAGGTGCGGCCGGAGGTTACACTTATTATCTTCCGAAAGAAGATAAAAGTTATATGTCTAAAAACGAGATGACCGAAGAAATAGTTTCTCTTCTCGGAGGGCGTGTCGCGGAATCGATATTCCTTGACGATATTTCGACAGGAGCTTCTAACGATATCGAAAGAGCTACGGGAATCGCTACCAAGATGGTGACTAAATACGGGATGAGCGATAAGCTCGGCCCGATAGCGTTCGGCAGTGATCATGATGAAGTATTTCTCGGTCGGGATTTTGGAACCCAGAAGAATTATTCTGAAAATGTGGCTTTTGAGATAGATCAGGAAATAAAGAAGATAATAGACTCGGCATATAATAAGGCGAAAGAAATACTTCAAAAGAATAGCGAGAAAGTTCACCTTATAGCTCAAAAACTTATGGAGACCGAAAAACTTTCCGGTGAAGAATTCAGGGAAATGTATTTTGGTTCTCCATCGACCAAAGAAAATCCGACAGAAGCCTGATTTGATTTTTATAAATAAAGCAGAGCAATCTTTTTATGTCGCTAATTATGCCCCGCGAGCGTTTTGAAGCTGCGGCGGAAGAATTCTCTGTGGTGAAAATTCATTTTAATTCAAAAA
This sequence comes from Candidatus Geddesella stercoravicola, assembly GCA_904398665.1. Classification (GTDB taxonomy): domain Bacteria; phylum Bacillota; class Clostridia; order Oscillospirales; family UBA644; genus Geddesella; species Geddesella stercoravicola. Next base: position 8,580 of record CAJFPG010000066.1, read on the forward strand.
AAGAGACCTTTTGGTCTCTTTTTTTGAATTTTTTATTGATAATATTTATAAAAGATTATAAAGATGATTTTGATTAGAAATTTTGAAAAAAATACTTTATGCTTTATATTTTTATGTTGATGCTGATGCTGAAATTATTCTTATTTTATTGAGTTTGATAAGACTTTATAGTTTGTGTCTTATTTTTTTATCTCCGTTTTTATCAAATTTGACTCCAAAAAGCAAAATATAGTTGTTTTTTCAAATTGTCTATTGTTTTATTTTGTTAATTTTATTGATTTTAATAAAACGATAAAAAGTGCGTAGCAAAAGCTACGCACAAAAAATGCATGACTCTTTTGCTGCGACACAAATTCTACATTGAAGTATAAGTATGTGAAAATGAGTATGCATTTTTATCTGGGATAAAAATTGCATACTTATACTTAAATTTTGAGTATCGAATTTATGTCGCAGATATATTATAATAAAAAATATATCATTTGTCAATAAATAGCAAGTTTTTTATTTTGATTAAATTATTTTTTAAGATAATATTCTTTTATTAAAAAATACTATAATCTGATTGTTCGGCAAATTATCCGAAATTATCTGGATATTTAAAATATATTCAAAGACGGTTGAAAAGTAGCGGATAATATTTCTTAGTGTTTACGAAGAATGTTTTTATGGAATTCACAAATGTTCTTTGCATGATAATTTTTTCACTTCTAATTTGAAAACGGCCACGGAACTTAAAGATTGTTCTGAAAATTTCCAGTCTTTTTTTTGTGTGTAATGTTCCATTATCGCTTGTAAAGCGGCCTTTTTTTCTTCTTTTTCTTCGATAAGGCATATTTCTCCCGTTCCGATTATACTTTGAAATCCCGCGGTGTATTCGCACGCGATATTCCCTTTTTCCAAGCGGTAGTTCGTGTCAAGTTCGAACCCAACGGATGTCGTTTTTTTTATAAGGTCGATTTTTCTCCCTTCTTTTGCTCCGTGAAAATAGAAGGTGAGTCGTTCGTCTTTGAAATCGAATCCAAAATTCAAAGGAATTATATATATTTCTCCGTTATCGTTGAAGCCTAATCTGCAACAATAACATTCAGATATAATTCTTCTTATTTTTTCTTTGTCGGAGACTTCTCTGTCTTTTCTTCTCATAATATTTCCCTCTTCAGAATCGAAATTTTATTTTTACTATATAATATCATATTAAATCGAAATTTTCAATTTTTGTATAAACTTTTTATTTTTGATAGAGATAATTTTTTATTTGCCGCGTTTTCTATTACATGTTACATGAGAATTTTTAAACGCGGTTTTATAATTTTTTGTTTTTTTTATTCGTATTTTCGGTGAAAAGGTTTAATTAGTGAGCATCGGTGAAAATGAAAGAATTACTATTGAATTATAATTATAAGAAATAAAATTTCTTTTGCGAAAAGCATTGTCTAAAATAAGATAAGACGTAAATAATAATCGGAGGCAAAAAAAAAGACCCCTGATATTTTTTACAATCAAAAAGCATTCCGGAAAGCCGGAAAGAGAATCTGATTTCGGCTTTCCGGAAACGAATATATTTTCGGAAATAATGCCCGGTATATATGTTTTATCTTTGTATTTGAGCTTATTTTCTTGCAGAAGTCAATGTTAGATACCGTTTGGCGAAAGAAGACCGTATATGTCGTCAATCGTGTAGTAAACTCCATGTATGTAAACACAAGTAATATCCGGGAAATGAAGATAGCTGCCTGAAAGAAATTTTTCGGTCGACAAGAATAAGATTAAGTCCGTTTACAAAACAGTATCGGTCAGATGATTTCTGAAAAATGATATGATTTTGAAAGCACGTAGCAATTTAATAAAAATAGGCTCACGGCGGGCGGGGGATATAGTCCGTTTTGTTGACATTGTTTCGGAAAAAGAGTATAATTACATAAATTATAAATATGGCGAGGATATGTTGTTTGTACGACGGTATGCGATATCCTCTTTCGGGAGAGCTCGGTTTTCAAAAAGTTGTTACGAATACTGTTAAGTATTGCCATGACCCGAGAACGCGGATATACGGTTTGCAATTACGGAATTAAGATATTTGATTTAAATATCAGTAGAGTTTGATTATGAGAGTTTGTATTTTTGTTCGTTTGAATATTGTTTAAATTATTAAAATTATGAATGTATACAGGAGAATAAATATGGATATAGACGGAGGAAAACCTTTTGATTGGGGACGGGTGTCGTCGGATTATGCGAGATACAGAGATATTTATCCTCAGGAGTTTTATGATAAGATTTTGGCTCGCAATTTATGTGTGAACGGGCAGAGAGTTCTTGATATAGGAACCGGTACAGGGGTAATCCCGAGAAATATGTGTCGTTATGGCGCTCGGTGGACGGGAATCGACATTTCCGAAGCTCAGATAGAGAAAGCGAGATTACTTTCCCAAGGTCTGGATATAAATTATTATGTCGTTTCGGCGGAGGATATGGATTTCCCGGCAAGCTCTTTTGATGTCGTTACAGCGTGCCAGTGTTTTCAATATTTTGATCATGAAAAGCTCACGCGGAATGTTTCTCATATTCTTACCAGCAAAGGACGTTTCCTGGTGTTATATATGGCGTGGCTTCCTTTTGAGGACGAGATAGCCGGTGAGAGCGAGCGGCTTGTTTTAAAATATAATCCGGAATGGAGCGGGGCGGGAGAAACAAAAAGTCAAATATATATACCGGATTGTTATAAAGAAAAATTTGAGCTTGTCTATCATGAGGAATATCCGTTGAAAGTGAGGTTTACCCGTGAGAGCTGGAACGGCAGAATGAGAGCTTGCCGAGGAGTCGGAGCCTCATTAAGCGATAGCGAGATAGCAATGTGGGAGAAAGAACATATCGAGCTGCTTAAACGGATAGCTCCGAATGAATTTGATGTCTGTCATTACGGAGCTATCGCCGAACTCAGAAAAAAAATAAGTGATAGAGTTAATTAAAAAAGGAAGTTTAGCATATTTATTTTTTTTGTTTTTGTTGTCTCAATGTCGAGAAATTGACGATTCATTCTTTGTGTGAAAAAAAGTCTATTTGAGAATATTTTATTTTTTAAGAACGAGAAAAAAATAAAAAAGTTAAAATTAGTTTTGTTTGATTAAATTTGGAATAAACAAATGAATTAAATAAGAGAAATAAAAGAAATGATATTTGTTGAATTTTAACGTTTTTTTTACAAAACTGGAAGGACATATTTTGAGTGCTTTTGACCTACAATTGTTTTGCAGTTCACAATTTGTTCAAGAAAAAAGTATTGCATTTTTACAGCCGTTATGCTATAATAATCAAGCTGATGTAAAGTCGGCCTAAAAATGCTGGTGTGGCTCAATGGCAGAGCAGCTGATTTGTAATCAGCAGGTTGTTGGTTCGACTCCGATCACCAGCTCCATATATGGGCGAGTTCCCGAGCGGCCAAAGGGGGCAGACTGTAAATCTGTTGTCACTGACTTCGGTGGTCCGAATCCACCCTCGCCCACCATCTGGGGTGGACACTTTAGATGCCCACCCCATTTTTGTCAATATTCATGCGGGTTTGCGGGCTTTTTAGAGCCCAAAATCCAAAGTGATTTTCCATAGATGCCTTTTCCATTAGATGGCAAAAATAG
>CAJFPG010000067.1 GCA_904398665.1 Candidatus Geddesella stercoravicola
ACGAGGGAAGCTACTACTTCATAAACAGCACGTTGAAGGCGGTCAAGGATTGCGAGTACGCGTTCAACGCGTCAGCGTCGAACGGATTAATGCCGGCTGGCAAATACACGTTTGATGCCGACGGAAAGATGATACTTGACTGAAAAAACATAAGTTGTGAGACAAAAGATAGGGTCCCGCTACAAGCGGGACCCTATTGTTATATAGAAAGATGAAAAAAATAGGAAGAGAAAATGAATAATAAAAAGAAACTGAGATAAAGGAAAATAATATATAACGATTTTTCAGTAAAATAAATTTTCAAAATTTAAATATTTAAAAGTATTATATGATTTTTACGTGACTCGAAGATTTAAAATAAGACATATAAATATGAATAAACGATAATTAAATTGTATTCTCGATATATTGCAGAATATGGAAAGTTATTTTCGAGGTATACAAAAACAGAAAAGTTCTAAATGATATTATATATATTTTTAAGTTCTGTACGGTTTGTCTGTCTGAATATTGAACCAAAAGGATGTTTATTTATATCTTTTGATTGACGGTAATGAGATTGTTTTATATAAAATTAAAAGATTAAAGGAATACTGACTAGCTTTATATCTGGTATCCCTTTCAAAGTATTTTTTTATATAGTTTTTTATTCGTAAAAAATACGGAAAAACATAAAGGAGTAAATTTTATTTATTGTAATATCGATATGAATCAATATGGCATAAAGTATGATATATAATAAAGTATGGATATTGTAATATCGATGTTATTTAATAGTTTCTATATTGATTATATATAATTATAGTGTTGATATATTTTTCTTTTAATATTACAAACGATATTAAATTAGTATATTAAAAAATCCCTGTTTTATAAAAAATTTCGAAGTTAGAATTTGAATATTTTATGTTTATCTCTAAACATAAAGATATAATTAATAGTTAATGTTTTAGATATTATAAAAAAGTCCTAAAAACTTTTATTTAATTTTTACTATCCTATTTTTAATTTCTTCCATTCTTGCGTCGAGATCGGAAATAGCTTCGGCGCATTCGGCGAGATTTTCGGAAATTGACGCCGCTTCTTCCGGGGCGATTTCTTTTTTATATTGAAGTTTATGTTCAAGGCTCGCCCAAAAATCCATAGCTATGGTTCTGAGCTGTACTTCCGCTTTTACAAGTTTTTTCTCGTCTTCAAGAAAAATCGGAACCTCTACTATTAAGTGAAGACTTCTGTAACCGCTTTTTTTCGGCTCCTTTATGTAATCTTTTATTTCTATTAATTTTATGTCGTCCTGTCTCAGCAAACATTCAGCCAAATTATAAATATCTTCAATAAAAGAACAAATAACTCTGATTCCGGCCACGTCGTAAATATTGTCTTCAACTGATTCTATTGTTACCGGAAGATCTTTTTTTCTGAGTTTCCGTAAAAGGCTTTCAGGGGACTTTAATCTTGTTTTTATGGATTCTATGGGGTTTCTTTCATATTGTAAAGAGAATTGATCGTTTAAAACATTGAATTTTGTCTCTATCTCCATCATCGCGCAACGGTAATATGACATCAATTTTCTGTATGGAAGAGCGTTTTCTTTTATCATATCCATAAGCTCTGCGTTGACAAATCCTTTTATGAGATCTCCCTTTATTTTTTCTTTAATTTTCATTGAATCACTCCTTTATTTTACAATTATTTTAACATATAATTTAGGTTTTTTCCAAAAATAAAAGCGACAGTTTCGTCGCTTTTTATTTGTAGCGATAAGATTTTAACAAATTTAAAAAAATTATTCGATTTCTATTGAGATTAAAGTGTCGGTATACGAATAACGTATCTTTGATACTTGAATAATATTAAAAATTCGGTTTTGTTCGATTAAGTCGTAAAGAGCTTTTTCGGTTTCTTCTTTTGATGGGAATTTAATATATACTTTATCATTATTTAATTGTTTTGAAATTATTTTCGAAGCTTCGTTGAAAGAATATTCTTTTAGATAATAACCATTATATATGAAATAATTATATCTGGTCGCGGTACAGGCGGGATGTTGAGTTATAGTAACAAACATATGCTCTGAGTCAGAACGGTTGGCATCGGTAAAACAAAAATAATCATATTTGACTTCCTCTGGATCTTCCGATTCGTCCCATGTGAGGTCAACATTATAATATTCCCCGTCAATATTAATACAGTTCCACGCGTGAGCCTCCGTTTTTGTTGTTCCGTATATATAAATGCACTCTATGCCTAATTTTCGCATTATTATTTGGTATGCCTTGGCATAGCCCGAACAAATCGTGGATTTTTCAACAAGACATCCGTATGCCGATCTTTGAAGATTATCTTTCTCGGATAATTCTTTTCCGTTAACGATTTTATCAGCGAGCTCAGTGTCATATTCGCAGTTTTTTATTATATAATCGTGTACGAAAATAGCTTTTTCGTAATCAGACATATTTTTGTCTATTTGTGATAATATTTTTTCTATTTCTAAATCGAGACGTTCTCTTTCTTTTTCGATAAGTTCGCTATCGGTATTTGTCTCAATTACAAGTTTATATTGAATGGGCGCGCCGTGCGACTCTATTTTATATATCTGAAAATTATCCGTCCAAAAAATTTCAGGGTTTTCGTCTAAAAACTTCTGGTATGCCGAGTTCATTATTGAAAACATTGATTCGTCGTATATATATAGCGGAAATTCTGTTTTCCCGGATTTTGTAAGAGAGAATAACGTTTCGCAGTATTTTTTTGTATTTTCTTCGGATATAAGATTTATGTCAGAAACTTTTTGGGTGTTGTCTTTTGAAGAGAATATTGTATTAATTATTTTATCGATGTCAAGCGAGATATTTGTCAAAGTCTCAAAGTCAGTAAAAAAGATAACAGAAACCGTCGATATAATTAGTAAAACTATAATTATTAAGGATATTTTTTTCTTCATTAGTATTCCCTTTTTGGTTGCGCGGCATATATTTTATTCTAAAAAAAATATATTGAGTGAGCCGTATTTTTGCTTAAAATAATAAAATGTTTTCACGATTTTTTATCTGTTATATTATATGTTGAAAATAAGGTATTTTTATGCTATTATTATATAAATATAAAGCTTAAATATTAATTTGATTTCGAATTAATATTAAATAGGGATTAGAGCCGTGATAAAATTAAGTTTAATATGAAATGATAAGATTATATTTTTGAAGTTTATAATATAAAAATTGTCTTTTATATCATAAAAAACAAGAGACGAGGGAAATTATTCGTCTCTTTGGTATGCATAAACTTCCTTATTATAGGCGAATATTTTAAAATATTCTGTATATATTTACCGAGTTTACTTTTTATTCGCGTTTGATTTATCATTGTTTCTTTTATGATATTCTTCAAAAAGATCATTCGGAGTGCATTCGAGAATTTCACACAACGCCTCTAAATTCTCGAATTTTATCCCTTTTGTTTGGTTGTTTATCATTTTATTGAAATTTTGATAACTTAATCCGAGTCTTATATACAGCCAATACTTGGTTTTCCCTTTTTTTTTCAATATCTCCGCGATTCGCAATTTCATATATCTTTCCTCCTTAAATATATGAAATATTAGATACTTAATAAATTGATTTTATAAAATATTTGTAACAATCAAATAGACTTATACAATATATAATGTATACATAATATACGCGTTATTCGCGATTAATTTAATATTTTATTTTTTTGGAAAGGAATTTCAAAATGATGTTGAGAGAATATCGTTCGGAAGATTGTTTTGAGTTGGCAAAATTATTTTTCGATACTGTGCATACGGTTAACTTGAAAGATTATACAAAAGCTCAGGTCGAAGTTTGGGCGTCCGGTAATGTTGATATTGAGACTTGGGATAAGTCTTTTAAAAACCATTATACCGTGATCTCTGAGGATAAAGGTATAATTACGGGGTTCGGCGATATGAGTAACGATGGATATCTTGACCGTCTATACGTTCATAAAGAACATCAGGGAGAGGGGATAGGGTCTTTAATTGTAACAGAGCTTGAACGAGAGATTAAAACTCGTTATGGCGTCCCTGTTTTTACTGTTTTTTCTTCTATTACCGCGAAGCCGTTCTTTGAAAAGCGGGGATATGTTTCGCTCAGGAGAAATATTGTTTCTCGCGGAGGAATAGAGCTTATAAATTTTTATATGGAAAAAAAAGTTTGATAATAAAAAATCTCGCCATAGAACACGGCGAGATTTTTACAGATATTATTTTTGTATCAGCCTATATCCGGAAGATCAAGTTCTATTTCCTTTCCGAGCTCCGCGGATTTGACGATACCCGAGAGTATCGCTTGGTTGTAGAATATTTGATCTGTCGAAACGGGAGCTTTCGTTCCGTTTTTGACAGCGTCAAGGAAAGAACGGATCTTTTTATCAAAGAGTCCCATTCCGCTGTAATCGGGAAGAATAGGTACTTCATAGCATACCGGTTCGTTAGCCACGTCACGGTAAATTTTCATTGGGCCTCCTACCGTTCCGTTCCAGCACTCGGTAGATGGGATGCGAAGTCCCGCTTTCTTTCCGAGGATCAGCGTGTCTCCCGCGGTATCCATATGCATCGCCCAAGATATTCTGAAATCGAGAATTATTCCTCCCTCAAGGCGTATGAAAGCGGCGGCGAAATCGTCCACGTTGAATCTTTTGCTGTCTTCCGGGTACATTTCGGGATTTTTTCCGAAGAAATCGGATTTATACGCCGAGACAGTGAGAGGTTTCGGATATCCTATCGCGTTGAGAACCATGTCGAGAGAGTAGCAGCCGATATCCGCCAAAGCGCCTATTCCCGCGGTATCCTGTTCTATGAAAGTTCCTCCCGGGATACCTCTTCTTCTGCCTCCTCCGGTTTGTATGTAATATACTTCCCCGAGTTCTCCTGATTCAACTATTTTTTTGATCATTTGCATATTGACGTCAAATCTGGGCTGAAATCCTATCGAGAGAACTTTTCCGGTTTCTTTTTCCGCTTTTCTTATAGCGACGGCTTCTTCGATAGTTACGCACATGGGTTTTTCCAAAAGAACGTGCCAACCTCTTTTTAGGGAATCTATGGTGCATTCCGCGTGAGTTTTATTATAGGTGCAAACGCTTACGGCGTCAAGTTCCAGCGATTTGTCGTTTATCATTTCGCTGTGATGACCGTAAAATTTTACGTTTTCAAGTCCGTATTTTTTCGCGAATTTCTGGGCTTTACCCGGAATAATATCCGAGAGGGCGACTATTTCCACATCAGGCATTATAAGATAGCTTTCGGCGTGGGATTCCGCGATCCAGCCGGTCCCTATTATGCCTATTTTCAACTTTTTGTCAGAGCTTATAACTTCTTTTTCCTCTTGCTGTTTGAATTGACTCAATACCGCGTCTGCCATTTGTTTTTCTCCTTCTGTAAATTTAATATTTCTTCCTTGATGATAGCATAAAAATAAGATAATGTCAATCGTAAATCGTTGTTTTTTTTGAAAAATTTTCTCTGCTTTTTAGATAAAGGTATCATATATTGAGAGAAAAGCCAAAAAAGCGTATTCTAACAGTGTTATCGTTAAAATACCGTAAAACAAAACATTATGTTTTGTTTTATGGCGAAACAGCAAAAACGCCGATATGACGCCTATGCCTCCGAGAGCTGTCGCCAAAACAACGAGGGTTCTTTCTCTGATTCTTCGTTTGCCGTGTACCGCGGCATATTTATCGTACCCCGCTACGATAAAAGAAAAGACGTTTGTTATCGCGAGAGCCCACATTTGCCGCCGCTCCTTTGCCTGAGTATCTCGAAGGCGAAAACCGCGGTCGCCGCCGCCGTTCCGAGGGAATTTCTGAAAGAGCTTCCGTACGGAATAAAAACGTTTTTCGTGACATGAGAGAGTACAGCGTTTGACAATCCTCTTTTTTCTCCTCCAACCGCGAGAACGATGGGCTTAGTGAAATCTGTCTCATATAAGTTCTCCGCGTTTTTTCTTTCCGCGGCTATGATTTCGAAGCCTCGTTTTTTAGCTTTTTTAAGAAATTCTCCCAAATCCGCCGTTTCCGCGGTCGGAAGACTTTCGGAGGCTCCCGCCGACGATTTGATGACTGTCGCCGCGGCGTTCATCCAGTTGCGTTTCGGAAGAACCAGACCGGAGGCTCCCGCCGCGGCCAAAGCTCGCAGCGACGCTCCGAAATTATACGGGTCCTCAACTCCCTCTATAATCGCGATAAAAGGGAGTTCTTTTATCGATAGGAGAGAATCTTCGTCGGTAAATTTTCTCTCTGATATTTTTGCGGCGATTCCTCCGTTGGTTTTTCCAAAATCTCCGTTTCGAAAAAAGGCGTCGGAAACAATTTTCACGTCGATATTTTTTTCTCTTGCTTTTGACATGATATATCTGATGTTTCTGTCGGAGAGTTTTCTTTCCGAGACATATATTTCTTTCATTTCTCGGCTGTCGTTATCTATCACCGCTTTGACCGAAATAGAGCCGTCGATCATAAAATTTTCGCGAATGATGTTTTCTTTCATATTGACCTCTTATTTGATACTTTTTTTATATAATATTTTTTATTGAATTTTTGATTGTCGATTTCGTTTTTTCAGTATACCACAGTTTGATTATTTTTTCAACGGATTTTTTTTGTTATGTGTTTATTGTAACATCGTTATCGAACTTTATTTTGCTTTCTTTCATAATAACCTAAATAACGAACAATAAGATATAACCGAAATAACGGGACGATTCCGTTTACAAATTGTTTACATTTTTTATCAAAAAAAACTCTTGACAAAAACTTTTATCTGTGGTATCATATACAGGCCGACAGCAAAGAAACGGAAGAAAAACGGAAATTTCTGAACTGTGAAAAGTAGATACGGGAGCATAGCTCAGCTGGGAGAGCATCTGCCTTACAAGCAGAGGGTCACAGGTTCGAGCCCTGTTGTTCCCACCAATGCTTCGGCAAATACG
>CAJFPG010000068.1 GCA_904398665.1 Candidatus Geddesella stercoravicola
GCACGTGATCTGGCGTGGTAAACGCTTTGTTGCCGGAAAAACGGAGAATGAAATCTCAGAGCGTCAAGCATGGGCGTCTATTCTCAAACGGCGAGAGCTTCTTTCGTCGTTGTATTATTTGGCGTTGTGTAAAGATACTTTACGGAAAAGAGACAGTTTGCTTCGAGAGGCGGGAATTTTATTGGAGGTAATGAGGTTTACGGTTGCATTTTGTGGGATGAACTGGTGAATATCGATAAACTGACCGATGAAAGTATTTGCAAAATAATTGATGAATTTGAGAAAAAATGGGGTTGAATAAATGATAGGCGCTTTAATTGGAGATATAGTCGGTTCCGTTTATGAGTTCGATAATATAAAAACAAAAAATTTTCTTTTGCTTAGTCCGAATAGTCATTTTACTGATGATTCCGTAATGACGCTGGCGGTCGCTGAAATTATGCAAAAGGGATATGTGAGCAACGGCAAAAAAATTGTCAATACCTTTCGAAAATGGGGGAGAAACTTCATCAATGCAGGATATGGAGAGCTATTCATTCATTGGTTGTTGTCGGACAATCCCCAGCCGTACGGTAGTTACGGCAACGGTGCCGCTATGCGGGTATCTCCGGTAGCGTGGTATGCGGATTCAGTCGGAGAGGTAAAAGAATATGCAAGGGCGGTTACACAGGTGACTCATAATCATCCGGAAGGGTTAAAAGGCGCCGAGGTAACTGCCATGTGCGTGTATTATGCGCGCATCGGTCGTTCAAAGGAGTTTATCAGAAAATATGCAGAACAATATTACGACCTTAATTTTGACTATGAGCAGTTGCGGAAAAATTATTTTCACGTAGAGGAAAGCTGCCAAAATACAGTGCCGGTAGCCATTTATTGTTTTTTGATATCCGACAGCTTCGAAGATTGTTTAAGGTCCGCGGTTTCTATTGGAGGAGATTGTGATACTACTTCGGCTATCGCAGGCGCGATATCTGAAGCGTATTATAAAAAAATAAACAGAGAGTTAATTGTGAGTGCTCTTTCAAGATTGCCTGCCGCAAAAAATGGTTGTGATGCTCAGGAGGTTATTTATAATTATGCGTCGCGAAAAAAGTTTCTTTGTAAACCTGCAATTAAATTAAATTATGATACGCTGTCAGGTATTGACATTTCAAAAATAAATGCAATTAAGTTAGCCCAACCCGGCGCGATGGGCGAGCCTGGGGAAATATATATTATAAGCGGTAAAGGCGAAAATGTGTTTAAATATCACGGCAATATTTGCAATTTTATTAAAAAAGGAGAGTCTGTCGACCAAAAACTTTATAATAAAATAAAGGAACGGCTTGGGCTCATGTCTTTGAGCTTTGTTGAGGTTTATATGGGTTACGGAAATTTTCTATATATACGCAAGAATTTATCTTATGAGTTTAATGAGGCGACGAAAGATATGGACTTATCTCAGATCTATACGCACTATAGAGGTATAATTTGGAGACTTTTGCAATAAAAAATGAAGACACCGATGAAATACGTTTTACCTAAGACTCTGACTTTGATAGTGTTTTCCCTCTTTATATATATTGCGGAGCAGCCCTGAGTTATTATGGAGCCTGCTCCGCTTTTATATTCAGGAACTCATATGAAAGCAGACGTCGGTTTCTCTTCAATTCAAGATTGACAAAAAGCGTTGTCAGACCAAATGATTACGAAAGATCTATTTGCTTTTTGATATAAAAGCCTGATAGCAAATTTCGGTATTTGTTATCAGGCTTTTCGTATTTTGTAAAATAGCTCGTAAAAGGTTTTGAAATTATCTTTTATATATGTATATGAAATATTTTTTGTTAAAGCGTGTCGTTTTATTTGTATTATATCGAATTTGTCTTATGTTGAATGATTCTTAAAATTTTAATATTTTATTGAGTATAATTCGAACGCACATATATTTTTTAATCATATTTCGCATGATATAAGTTTATCGTTTATATTTGTTTAATTTGTTTAAATGGAGGAATATTTGGGTGCTGACGCGTTTATGTTTATATATAAAAAACATAACGCGGAAATATTATGTTTTAGTTTTGTTGAAAAAGAGAAAGAAAATTAAAGAATGCTTTGTGGTTAACGAGGTAACGGTTAAATGTTAAAGGCCTGTTTATTGTTTTTTGTTATATATTTTTAATTCGTATTTTAAGACCGATTATGATTAGAATATTGATTATGATTTTTAGTTTTAGGTCAGTAAAATACCGAAAATGCATGGGTCTTACTCCGTGGTATTATTGGGAAACGGCAAGGGTTTAACTTTGTGTTTTTTCATTTTTGTTTTTCAGAAAATTGAATAGGCTCCAAGGCAGGAAAATTGACAGTATCGGAACTGCCAGAATTGAGGCTACCAATTTGGGATTGATCTGCACTGCGTCCGCGGTAATAATATTTGACAGCTTTTCAGTGTTTTCAACTCGATGTCCTCGTACCAGGAGTCTGTGGGAATTTACGCCGTAGGGCGTGCAGGTCATCAAAGTACAAAAATCTTGATCTTCCTCGATTGCCAGGAAAGATATGTCGTCTGGTTTCACTATTCGTATCTGATCAACCTCGTAAGTCAGGGTTTCGTTCAGTACCCGGAGCATAAATATATCTCCCTCTTTCAACTGATCGATATCCGTGAACAGTTTGGAAGAGGGAAGTCCTCTGTGCCCGGAAATAACGCAGTGCGAGCCTTTTCCCCCGACAGGGACGGAGGAGCCTTCAATATGTCCGATCGCGGATTGCAGAACCTCTTTATCGGTTCCGTGGTAGATCGGCAGAGACACTCCTATTTTGGGGATCTCAACATATCCCATTATTCCTTTTCCGGAGACATCGAGCAGTTTTTCATAAACTTTTTTTTCTTCCTCGCTTGGAGAAAATCGCGTTTGTTTCCTTTGTAGTGAGATATTATATGCCAGCGCTTCCGTTCTCCATTTTTCGAGAGAATTTTCGTCCGTTTCTTTCACCTCCTCATCGTATGCCGCTATTGCTCGCGATTGATGGAAAGAGTTCCAATATTCGCTGATAATCGGATAGAGCAGTAAGGACAGTCCTACAAGAAGGACAATAAATAAAAGCGCGGAAATGATTTTGTTCCTCTTGGCGTATTTATTCTTCATATAGGAGTCTCCTTACCGCCGAGTCAGAAATGGTGTTTCCATCTCTGACTCGGGCGATGGTCAAAGGATATTATTTATTGTTTATTTTCGGTTTTCATATTTTTTCTGATAATCAGCAATACACAAGCTCCCGCGAGCAGAACGCCGCCTATTATGTAAAATACGGTAGCTCCGAAACCTCCTGTTTCCGGAAGCGTAATGCCGGAGAGGTTTGCTATCGGGACGGTGACTGTGCCTCCTCCGAGCATAGAACAATGTAACGGATTTTCAATATCGTCATTTAAGACAGCATACAGATCGGTCAGAATTTGATCTTGATTGTTTCCGTAAAAGTTTACGTGTTGAAGGACGCTGGTGATCGAAATCTTAACGGGGTCTTTCAGCAGGTTGTATCCCTCGGGAGCTTTGATTTCCAAAAGATAGTATTCGTCATCGTCCAGCCCGGAGATTCTGACTATTCCGTTGCTGACGGAAGTTCTGATAACGTCTCGGTCGGAATCCTCCGCGTACATGCCGTCCCATTCTTCAAATGTCACGTCCGCGTAACTCGCGGCGTCGCCGGGAAGGTCCACCCATTCGATAAACGTTCCTGAGTTTGAAACAAGAGCGACTTTATCCATAGAGCTGTTAAGCAGGACGAATTGAGCTCCCTCCAAACGGGCGTTTATGTCATTAGAGTCGGATTTTCCGTCATATTTCAGACCGTTTAAGGTGTATGTAAATACGATTACGTATTGTTTTTCGGTTTTGCCGAGCCCCTCGCCGTTGGGGTTGTTGGAAAATTCGAGATAAACTTCGTTTGGGTTTCCTTCTTGTCTCCCGGTTTCCGCGTTTTCGTTAAGCTTCGCGGAGTAGGATACCACGATATAGCTGTTATCGGTAACGTCGGGAATGGTTTTCAGGTCGGAAAACGAGACGGTAAATGTCTCGCCGTTTCCCGGATTTGTATTTATTGAGTAATATTGATTTCCTTCATTGTTTAAAGGAGTAAGCGTATCCAGGTCTGTATCCGGATCGTTGACGAGATAGACTTTAAAGGAATTCGCGTCCAGAGTTAATCCGGCAGACTGGGTATCGTGGAATATGTATGTATATGAGTCATAGCCGCTCATATCGGGGATAAGGCCTATAAGTTTGAAGGGGATCGTTTCTCCGATAGAGTGGTCGGCCGCTTCGTAATATCCGTTCCCGAATCCGCTGCTGCTGTCGGCGTCGTCATCTTCCCAAACCTTTTTTTCTATGGTGGGAATATCGGTGTCTTTGGGCTGCATAGTCACGTTGCCCAATACTTGAACTATATAGTCGGTATAAACCGAGGCGCTTCCTTCAAGACTGTTTTCCTTGTCTATTATTAGGTAATAACCTGCTTCCAGACCGGAAATCACATAGCTGCCGTTACCCGCGGTGCTTTCGGTCTTAGTTTCCGTGAGATGTTGCGCCGCTATGGTCGCGAACGCGTCTGCCTCGGCTGATGAGGTTCCGATTGCTTCCGCAGTTTCGGCCGCGGTGGTCAGGTCTCCGTATTTGTCGGCGTCTGCCGTCTGCAACGCGGTCAACAACTCTTCTCCGTTTACTCCGCTGCCCCAGACAATATTGGATAGAATATAATTTCCTTCGTCGTCAGATGCCATATCTCCGGCGAAAATTTGATATGCCTCGTAAATGTGACCGGGCGTTTCGTTTTCAATTGTGATTGAATAAAGCGTCCCTTGCGCGAACGCCGGCATTGCCGTTATCAGAACCATCGCCAAAGATAACAGTATGGCCGCTAATTTTTTTGTGTGTTTCATAACATACGTCTCCTTTTAATCTTTTAATATTTTTTGTCGTTAGATTTTTAAATTCGCGGTTATTTTTCCTCCTTTCCGCGGCCGCGCCGACGATAGGTATATTCGCGAAGTCGCCCTGATATACGATTTGAAGCGCCGCTTTCTTTTTTATTTTTTTTCATATTGACACCCTGACCCCTTTTCTTTTTTTATCCTATTATTCCGAATTTACTGAAAGGCCAGACACGGAAGATCAGTTTGCCCACAATCTGTTCCTCTGAGACACAACCTACGGCGCTGTTTCTCGAATCGCTGGATACTCGGCGATGATCCCCCATGATAAAATAACGTCCGTCCGGAACTTGATACGGGAGCTCTATATCATATTCTCCCTGAGATTTTTCTGTGAGATACGGTTCCTCCAATATCTCTCCGTCAACGCTTACGTTGCCGTTCTCGTCGATATCCACCCATTCTCCCGGCAAGCCGATAATTCGTTTTATAAGGACCTTATTGTTGTAATAAAACGCGATTACGTCCCCGCGGTTATAAGAACCGCTTCTTACGGTAACGACAATATCTCCGGCGTCTAGCGCCGGAGTCATGGAAGTTCCGTAAATTCTCAGTACCGGCAGCAAAAAAGTGGATATCAACACGGTAGCGGCCGCGATGACGATCAATGTGGAGATTGATCCTCGCAATATCCTTTTGCGACTGCTGCGGTATTCTTCCTTTCGCAGTTCCGTTTCTATCTGCCGCAGCGTCGGGGCAGATATATTTTTGTTTTTTTTCATATCGGCTCTCTGTTTACAGTGGGAGATTGAAATTTAACAGTTTTTTTAATTCCTGATGGTTTTCGTAAAATGAGTGTAATCGTTTGGAAACTTCGTTCCAATAGGATTCCGACCTCTGTTTTGCCTCAGCTTCCATCGTTATGCATTTTTCCCTGCATTCCGTTTCCATTTTTTCGCATTTTTCCGTCGCCGCCCTCAACATTTCATCGGCTTCCGCTCTGCTTTCGTTTTCCCTTTGAGCGCATATTTTTGCTTGACGGTCATTGAGGCTTCGAATGTTTTCTATGTATTGCTGACCGGCCGCTTGCGCGGCTTCGAAAATCCCGTTAATTTGAAGGGCGGCCATAGCTATGGATCCCGCTTCATTGATAATTATCTCCCTGTTTTGAAGATTTTTTTTCGCTTCTTCCAATTCTTTTTTAAGTATTTCCCGTTCTTTTTCATTCTCCGTTTTTATCATGTTGAGTTTCGTCTCATATTTTGTTTTGATTTCTTCTATTTCTTTCGCCTGTTGAAGCATCAGTTCCAGAAGGTCCTTTCTGCTCAAACGGTGAAGTTCTTGTTCCGTCATGATTTTTTCCTCCTTTGGCGCCATTTTTTTTACAACATCTTACAACGGAGAAATTTAGAATTTCTTTTCACTGATTTATCCGTACTCTATCTTTCCACATAATATGCATTACGTGGAGAAAAATCTTTCGTATTTTACTAAAAATTCAATTTTACAAAATAAAAAGTTATAAATATATATGAAAGATCTCAAAAAAATAAGCCTTCTCCTCAAACCGGAGGGGAAAGCTCATTTTTGCTGCTTAAAAATGAAAATAAAACGTCTAAATCGACCTCTTGACAACATGAAAAAAAATTGATATAATAAAAAAATACTATATGTATCTTTAATATTCCACGTAATGCATATTATGTGGAGTTTATTTTTTTGCTTTAAATCGTGACCAGTCCGAGAGAATCTATCCTTTTGCGGTGCTCATATCCGAAAGAGGCGATATAAATACGTGTGGTGTTAATGTTGGAATGTCCTAAAATATCCGCGAGTTGCGCTATATCTTTGTCAATAGAGTAAAAACAGGCGGCAAACAAATGCCTTAAATTATGTGGAAACACTTTTTCCTTTTGTACTCCGGCGCTTTCGCAAAGCGCTTTCATCATTTTCCAAATATATGACCGATCTACCGGACGACCGTTTTTGGCTACGAATACCGGGCCGGTTGAGATTCTGTTTTTTCTCATATATTCCCTCAAAAATTTAAGGAGTTTTCCTGAAATGACGACGGAGCGATTTTTTCCTTTTAGACAGATATCGGCTTGCCCTATATTCACCGCTTCCACGGTTATAAATTGAAGTTCCGAGACTCGGATTCCGGTTCCGCAAATAGTTTGCAGCATCAGGGCGAGTTTTTCGTCTCCTTTATACCTCGCTGTTTCGACAAGTCTCATATATTCCGCTTTCCCCAATTTTTTTGTCTGAGAGGAAAAAGCGTTCTTTTGGATTTTTAATTGTTTTACTTTTAACTGAGGAAGCTCAATATATGAAAAAAAACTGTTTATGGCCGCGATTTTCGCGTTTACACTGGCCGGACGGTATTTTTCACTTAA
>CAJFPG010000069.1 GCA_904398665.1 Candidatus Geddesella stercoravicola
AACGTCAGAAGATCTGCGAAGAACCGCTTTAACCCTGGATATCATTTCCATAACACCGAAAGGTTTCACGAGATAATCGTCGGCCCCCGAATCGAGACTTCTTACTTTATCAAACTCCGTTCCTTTCGCCGTAGCCATTATTACCGGTATTTTTTTTGTCTCATGATTACTCCTAAGTTTTTTAAGGATTTCCGTACCGTCTTCTCCCGGAAGCATTATATCGAGGATAATTAAATCGGGTTTTCCTGATTTAAGAGCCTCAAACATACTTTTTCCGTCCGCAAATCCTCTTGTTTCAAAACCTGTGGATTTAAGAGCGTATACCTCAACGTCCCGTATGGCGTTATCGTCGTCAACACACCAAATCATAACTCTTGTGCTCCTTTATGAACTCCCGTTACGGAGAACAAAACCCACTCTGCGATATTTGTAGCGTGATCCCCGATTCTTTCAAAATATTTAACTATCATCATAAGGTCAATAGCGTATTCCCCGTCCTCCGGATTTGAAGATATCATAGAGATAAGCGATTTTTTTATTTTATCAAAATAATTATCGACAACATCGTCTCTGAGGATAACATTGTTCGCCATATCTACGTCTTGCTTTACATAAGCGTCAATACTGTCGGTTACCATTCCGGCGGCCGCGGCGGCCATAAGACGAATATCCTCGCACTCAGAACCGGTTCTGCCGTTGAGAAAGGGTATAATCTCAGCGATATCGGCGGCTTGGTCGCCAATACGCTCCATATCCGTTATCATTTTAAGCGCCGCGGATATTTGTCTCAAATCATGAGCAACGGGCTGCTGCTGCAAAAGCATTTTCAAACAAATTGACTCAATCTGCCTTTCCATCTGATCTATTTCGTTATCTATTCTCGCAACGCCTTTAGCTTTACTGAGATCTCCCTCAACCAAAGACGTTACAGAAAGAGATATGACCTCTTCGCATAAAGAACCCATCTCTATCAATTCCTTGTTAAGCAAAGAAAGCTGCTCGTCAAAACGATTTCTCATTATCCGAACCTCCCTGTGATATAATCTTCCGTACGTTTATCAGACGGCATAGAAAACATTTTTTCGGTATCTCCGTATTCCACGAGTTCCCCCAAAAGGAAAAACGCCGTATTGTCGGAAATTCTTACCGCCTGCTGCATATTATGAGTTACTATAATAATAGTATACCTCTTTTTTAACTCAATTGCAAGATCTTCTATTCTGGAAGTCGAAATCGGATCAAGAGCGCTTGTAGGCTCATCCATAAGAAGTACCTCCGGATTAACGGCGAGAGCTCTGGCGATACAAAGACGCTGTTGCTGACCTCCGGAAAGCCCAAGAGCCGATTTTTTAAGTCTGTCTTTAACCTCATCCCATATCGCCGCCGACTTCAAAGATTCCTCAACTATATAATCAAGCTTTGCTTTCCCCTTAACGCCATGAATTCTGGGCCCGTACGCGACGTTATCGTACACGCTCATCGGAAAAGGATTAGGTTTCTGAAAAACCATTCCGATTTTGCGTCTGAGCTCGTTGACGTCAACGGAAGACGCGAAAATATCCTGATTCTCATATTTAACCTCTCCCGTAATTTTTACTTCCGGAATCAAATCGTTCATTCTATTAAGAGTTTTAAGAAACGTGGATTTTCCGCAACCGGAAGGACCGATAAGCGCGGTTATACAATTTTTAGTTATTTCAAGATTAACGTTTTTTAGAGCCTGAGAGCTTCCGTACCATAAGTTCAAATCTTTTACTGAGATAATACTGCTCATTTGTTTCTCCTTCTCGTAAAATATTTACCGGTTAAATCGGCGATTATGTTTATAATAAGAGTTAAAATCATTAAAATCGCCGCGATAGCAAAGGCGACCTCAAATTCGCCTCTCTCCTTGGCGTATATATAAAGCGAAACCGTCAAAGTAGAACCCGAATTCAACAATCCGTCAATAAATCCGTTTAGTGAATGCGCGAATCCGGCGGTAAAAAGAAGAGCGGCGGATTCACCTAGTATTCTTCCTACCGCGAGAATAGAACCGGTCACAATACCGTCGACACACCCGGGAAGAACAACGGTGCGAATAACTCTCCATTGTCCGGCGCCGAGACCGAACGCTCCCTCGCGATAACTTTGAGGAACGGTTTTAAGACTCTCCTGAGTGGTCCTCATTATAGTAGGCAGATTCATGATAACAAGAGTCAAAGCTCCCGCCAAAATTGAGGTTCCGAGGCTCAGGAACTGACAGAAAAACAACATGCCGACAAGACCGTAAATAATCGACGGTATTCCAGATAAAGTTTCGGCGGTATATTCTATAATAGCGACTATTTTCTTATTTTTCGCGTACTCCGTAAGATAAATCGCGGCTCCGACACCGAGAGGAAGAACTATTACCAAAGTCGCTATAATTATATATATCGTATTTAATATATCCGGCAAAATTCCGATATTATCCGAAAGATAACTCGGTTCCGTCGAAAGAAGGTTCCATGTTATGTTAGGGATGCCTGACGCGAGAACATAAATAATAAGAAACAAAACAAGAGCGCAAGTCACAGTAACACAGATTCCCATTATCGCTCGCATAGAGGCTATATACGCCTTTCGCTTTTTAGGAAAATTTTTCTTATCCATCATTTCTCTTTACCTCTCTTAATAAAGAAATTGAGCGCGGCGTTTATAATCATTATAAACAGGAATAAAACGAGAGCTATTGAAAAAAGAGCCTGTCTCTGGAGCCCGGAAGCGTAAGACATTTCACTCGCAACAGCTGTTGTCAGGAATCTGACACTCTCGAAAAGAGACGGCATATTAGGCGCGTTTCCCGAAACCATCATAACGGCCATCGCCTCTCCTATCGCCCTGCCCACACCTAAAACAATAGCCGCGGTAATACCGCTTCTCGCAGCGGGAACCGAAACTTTAAAACAAGTTTCGACTTTCGTCGCGCCGAGAGCCAAGGAAGCTTCCTCATATTCTTTCGGAACCGCTTCGAGGGCTGTAATTGAGACTTTAATTATAGAAGGCAACACCATAACGGAAAGAACTATTATCGCGGCCAAAAGACCCGACCCGTCGGGTATATTAAAAATATTTCTTATGGCCGGGACAAGAACTATCATTCCCACAAAGCCGTACACGACGGACG
>CAJFPG010000070.1 GCA_904398665.1 Candidatus Geddesella stercoravicola
CCCGCAAAATCAACTATTTAACGCTATGCGGGATTTTCTTTTTTAATATAAAAATCATATCTTTTTGCACTACGGACCTCCATATTGACTTATTATAATTTGAGCGGCCCGAGGATCAGGCTTTTTTATATCCAAAGGATATTCTAATGATTTATCGTAAAAAAACATATGTTATCTCCTTTAATCCCATGGCCAAGGATCGTTTATCCAAGTCCACGTATTTTCATTGCCGACGTCTGAAAAAGCTGTCAGAGGTCCGAATTTTTTCTCATACTCATCTCTGAGTTCCTTATAGCAAGCGACATATTTTCTCATCGCTTCAAGCGCTTTTTTGTCATTGGGATGAGTGTCCAGGAAAAGCGACGTTTCAATCGCCGCGAAGCGTTCGGCCATAAGTTTTTTCAATAAATGTTGTCTTTCTGTCATATTACACTCCTTTTTTCAGATATCCCAAAAACGGTAGATTCAATTCTTTAAATAATGTTCCGTTTTGCAAAGCTTCCGACGTATCGTAAAGCTGTCTGAACTGTTGTACAGGAACGTAGGCCATCGCGAGAGGAAAATTCTCGAAAGAATTTTCTTTCCGGAAGGTCTCGACAGACTCTTCGTTATTTTGTAAGTCGAATTTTACGCCTACCGGTTCCTCGTCAAAATTAGTATAAAAATCTTTTAACAAATTAATTTCCCTTTCTCTGAATTTTATAATATTTCTCTACGCCAAAAGATGTTTAATCTTTATGAGGCGCATGTTTACTCGTAACAAAAACAATTGTCGTATGATAATCATACATTAATATTTTATGTCCGCTTTTTAGAAAAGGTTTACGACTCAAAAAAACCGAAATTAAAACGACAAAAAATATAATTTTCTCTTGATTTAACGATATAATTATGATAGAATATTTATGGAATATAAAAAAGGAGCCGGTCTCAGTGATAAAATTTTTCAAACGTTACAAGACATTGTTGCCTCCCGTCTTGATATCGATTTTTATCTTGATCGCGGTAGTTATCCTTCTTCCTATACTCTCCGACAGCGAACTTACAAAAGCGTTAAAAAGCGCCGGACTCACGGTGTTTGACATATCAGAAAACCAAAACCGAACAATCATCTCAATCGCTTCCGGGACGGACGAAACAGAAGAAGAAAATATTGTCATCGCCAGACTCGCGAAAGATATTTTACAATCTTTTGAGGGAACGAACGCCACGATAAAAATTCTCAATAATAAAAAAGAGGAAATCACGGAATTTTCATCGTCGAAAGAGGACGAACCCTTCGAAAGCCTTCCCCTGTATATGGAAGAAAGTCTTCTTAAATTCAAGATAACATACGCTTTAAACAATAACGTTCTCAAATTTAACGGAATTAAAATAACGACATATCCGCAATGCGAATCGGACAACATAGAAAATATCCCCGAGGGAAGAACGGTGAACGTCTCAATCGTTACGGAAAATGAAAGACTAGAAAACGACAAGGCTTTCGTGGATAATTTATTTACGGACCTTAATAATCAAGGAGCGTGCGTTTACGTTTATAACGTGTCTTATTCGGATTCTGACGGAAATATTCTTATGCTGACCTCAAAAGGGATATCGGAAAAGGATGAAATAATAATAAACAACAATGATATTAATAAATGAATTTACGCCGGACAATGTTGTATCTTTCTTTGAAAAATATGACAGAGTATATAAAATACCAACGCTCAAACAAATAAAAGACAGCACGGCGAGGCATCCGGATCTCGCGTGCTGTCTTCTAGGAAAAGAACTTATCGCGTCGCCGGAACTTTTTTATTTCTTAAAAAAAGAAAAATTCCCTTTTAAAACAATAAAAGGTCTAGCGATACCGAAATCAAAATATCCGTCGGATATTGCTTATAACGCCGCGATAGTCGGAAGTTTTCTGTTTTGTAAAAAAAGATATACAGACCCCGTTCTCCTGCAAAAAGCCTCCGATGCGAAAATGACTGTTATAGACGTTAAACAGGGATATTCCAAATGCAGTGTCGCGGCAATATCCTCAAACGCCTTAATAACCTCTGACAGAGGAATTTATAAACAAGCGACAGAACTCGGAATAGACGCTCTCGAAGTAACGCCGAACGGAATTCTTCTCGACGGATATGCTCACGGCTTCATAGGCGGATGCTGCGTAAAAAAAGAAAAAAAAATTATTTTCGCGGGAGATCTGTCGCGACATCCCGATTTTGACAGAATAACAACATTCTGCAAAGAACACGGAACGATTACGGAATATACCGAAGCGTTTCAATTAACCGATTTAGGAAGCCCCGTATTCATCCCTGATATTTGACGAATTTGAAAATTATCGTAAACGACTATTGACAATCGTAATGTTTTAATGTATAATTATTTTCGTCGATATGCGCTGATGTAGCTCAGTAGGTAGAGCGCATCCTTGGTAAGGATGAGGTCGACAGTTCGACTCTGTTCATCAGCTCCACGCTCTTTTCAGCAGAGAAGAGTGTAAAGAAAAAGAGGCAATATAATTGCCTCTTTTTCTTTACGATTGTTTTAATATTATATTTTTTATTTCGAGATTGCGAGTTATTATCGTTTCATTTTAATCTTTACTTTTTTATTTTACTGACGATTTTTATTAATTTTTTTATATCTGATAATTTATTAAACGCTCCGATACTGACTCTTATCGCGCCTCCGGGGATAGTCTCCAACAATTCATGACAAAGAGGAGCGCAATGATATCCGCCCCTGACACAAATATTGTTATCGGCGAGAATAGAGGTTGCTTCTTCCGACGACACTCCGTCTATATTGAAAGCGATTATCGGAACGCTGTTATCGATATCTGTATAAACAGTTACGTTTTTTATTCCGGCAAGTTCCCAAAACGCGTATTTTTGTAAAAACTTCTCTTTTTCAAAAATTTCTTTTTCATTTTTTCTCACGAAATCAAGTCCCGCTCCGAGCCCGACTATCGCCGGAGTATTGACTGTTCCGCACTCAAAAGACTCGGGAAAAATAATTTCGGGGGAAAGATTCAGAGATTCCGTGCCGTTGCCCCCGAAAAAAACGGGAGACAACGCATCCTTTCCTTTCGAGGTCTTTACTATTAAAAGTCCGCTTCCCTGCGGGCCGTAAAGCCCCTTATGCCCAGCGGAGCAAATAATATCGCAATTATAGGAAAAAGGATATCCCGCCGTCTGAGAAGCGTCTATTATAAACAAAATTTCATGTTTGAAACAATAATCGCTTATTTGGTCGAAAGGCAAAATATTGCCGGTGACGTTTGACGCCGCCGTACAAACCACAACCTCTGGATTTTTTTCTTTGACTGTTTCCAAAAATGAGTCGCAAACAAAAAAATCAACTTCCGCCCCGAAATTTTCTTTTAAATAAGTCAAGGGTCGTAAAACGGAATTATGATCCATTACGGAAGTAAGAAATCGTTTTTTTCCATTTTTGAAAACGCTAAAAATTGCCGTATTCAACGCTTCCGTCGCGTTTTTTGTAAAAATGACGTCGCCGCTGTTTGATAATCCAAAATAATCCGCCGCCTTTTCTCTCGTTTCAAAAACGGCAAGAGAGGCGGCAAACGACATTTTATGACCGCTTCTTCCGGGATTCGCGCCGTTATTCCTCATAAAATCGAAAACTTCACGATAAACCGGCAGAGGTTTCGGATAGGAAGAGGCGGCATTATCCAAATAAATTTGTTTTTTATTAAACATCGAATATATATCCGGTCATTTTAACACCGTTTTCCTCCAACAGCTTAACAGCCGTGCTTTCCTGAAAATAAGGAACTCTGACACACCATGAGCAGGTATACTGATCTCCCTTATTTTGTTTGGATATATAAGCCATAATTCCGTTATTTTCAAGAATTTTCTTTGATTTTTGCGCGTAAGTCACTGATTTGACCATAATACATCTATATTTCATATCAATCTCCCAGATTATCTTATCTGCCGGTCCAATATTATTATATGGAGAAAAAAAACAAACGGACACCCTCATAAGATCGATTACTCAGAGCTGACTTTTCAAAATTTATTTTAATTTATTAAAATACTATTGAATTTTGTCGGATTATAAGATATAATTTAATCAGAGATATAATTCTTTGGAGGTTAAAAAATATGGACGAACAAAAAAAATCCGTTTTAAACACTCTCGACGAGTTTCAACCATTGGGAATAATTCCCCTTCAGGGAGCCAAAGAACTCGGTGAGAAAATCAACGAACATCTTATAGCGTGGTATGAAAGAGAAAATCCGGAAGAATTAAACGCCGGGCATAAAGATGGATGGCTTATAGATGTAAAATGCCCGAGATTCTCATCAGGAGACGCGAAAGCCGTGCTTTCGACAACTGTGAGAGGAACGGATTTATATCTTATTATCGACGTTGGGAACTATAACTGTAAATATCAAATGTTCGGCCAAACGGTCCCGATGTCTCCGGACGACCATTACGCGGACCTCAAAAGAGTAATATCGGCAATAAGCGGAAAAGCTGAAAGATTAACGGTTATAATGCCCATTCTTTACGGAGGACGGCAACATAAACGCAGCGCGAGAGAATCGCTCGACTGCGCTATGGCGCTCCAAGAACTCGAAAACATGGGAGTAAAGAACATCGTCACTTTTGACGCTCACGACCCGAGAGTCCAAAACGCGTGCCCTCTTATGGGAATAGATAACGCGATGCCGACATATCAGGTTCTTAAAGCGCTTTTCAAAAACGTACGCGACCTCCAAATAGACAAGGACCATTTGATGGTAGTAAGCCCAGACGAAGGGGCGATGAACAGAAATATGTATTATTCGTCGGTTTTGGGAACCGACCTCGGAATGTTTTATAAACGCAGAGATTACTCAATTATCGTAAACGGAAGAAATCCTATAGTAGCTCACGAATACCTGGGAACCTCGGTTAAAGGAAAAGATATTCTCGTGGCTGACGATATTATCGCCTCGGGAGACTCTATGCTCACGCTCGCGGAAGATTTGAAAAAAGAAGGAGCGAGACGCATATTCATGACGGTTACCTACGGGCTCTTTACCGAGGGAGTGGAAAAATTCCAGAAAGCTTATAACGAGGGGCTATTCGACGGAATATTAACGACAAATCTCACTTACAGATGCCCCGAACTGTTAAACGCGCCATGGTACATAGAAGTCGACATGTCAAAATATATCGCTTATTTCATTCTCGCGTTTCATCAAAATAAATCCATAACAAAACTACTTGACCCGCATAAAAAGATAAAAGATCTGCTCGACCGTTACAGAGCGGCTCAGAAATAATAAAGAAAGTATTAAATACAAGAGACAAAGATAAGTGTGATAGGATAAATATTAAATATTAAATAAAATATTAAACAATAAATAATAAAAATACACAAGAAAATAAAGAACAAAAAATATAAACAAACAGAAAAAAACAAACATTAAAAATAAAAGGTAAAATATGTATAAATTTTTCGCGCTGTTAAACCGCATGAAATGGATAAACCGCTGGGGGTTAATGAAGAACACGTATTCCGAAAACTTGCAGGAACATTCTCACCAAGTCGCCATACTGGCTCACGCCCTCTGCGTTATATCGAACGAATATTTCAAAACGAAACTCAATCCGGAAAGAGCCGCCGTGCTCGCGACCTTTCACGATGTCTCCGAAATAATAACGGGAGATAT
The DNA here is from genome assembly GCA_904398665.1 of Candidatus Geddesella stercoravicola. Classification (GTDB taxonomy): domain Bacteria; phylum Bacillota; class Clostridia; order Oscillospirales; family UBA644; genus Geddesella; species Geddesella stercoravicola. Next base: position 5,694 of record CAJFPG010000070.1, read on the forward strand.
GCCCACGCCGATAAAATACGCTAACGACGATCTGAAAAACAACTATAAAAATATCGAGCGAGCGGCGGCGAACAAAATTATCTCTTTGCTCCCGAAAGAGTTGAAAAAACATTACGATTTCATTTCAGACGGCGAAGGGGAAAAAGAATGGCCGTATGTCAAAGCGGCCGATACTTTGTCGGCGTATATCAAATGCCTTAACGAGATAAACACCGGAAATAACGATTTTGCCGACGCTAAAAAAAATATTGGATATAAACTTGACACCCTCGCGAAAACCCTTCCGGCGTTAAGGATTTTTCTTGAAGAATATCTTCCGGCATATACGATGCCGATCGACGGTTTGTCTATATAAAACAAGAGATAAAAAAGTCACTAAAAAAAGAAAAATTCTATAATTAAAAATAAAAAATGTCAATACTTTTTAAATATTTTTTTTTATTTGTGAAAATAAAAATTATAAAATTTTATAATACACAAACTTTTTTTTAAATTGGTTAGTATATTAAGAAAAGTTGTTTCTATATCTATAACTGTTTCTCTATAATGCTGTAATTCCATTTTATATCCGTTAATCTACTCGTATCTATTACTCAATTATCCATTTACCCACTACTCCTCTCCGTTATTAAAAAACAACAGATAAAGACTTTCTCTGCTCTTTTCCCCCATTATTTGGTTGTTTCTTCACTATTTGTATATAAAAAATAAGAGGTCTTAAATAAGACCTCTTATTTTTTATTAAGTATTTTACGATATATTTTCCAATCAGGACAAAATTCTTCCAGAAAATTATAAAATTTTTTCGAGTGATCTCGATATATAAAATGGGAAAACTCATGATAAACCACATATTTTATACAATCTTCCGAAAAAGGTAAAAGATTTCTGTTGAAAGTCACGATATTTTTAACCGGATTACAACTTCCCCATCTTGAAACCATCTTTTTTATTCTGATTTTCGGAAATTGAAGATTATATTTTTCGAACTCTGAATAAACCTTTCCGCAAAGGCGATATATCGTGTCCGAAAACTCTCTTTCCGCCCAGTTCTCAAAAATATCCCGGTAAATATTCAGCTCCGAGTTTTCCGAATATATCCAAAGAATCTTTTCCTCTTTACGAACTTCGCGGCAATCTCCGACAGCAAATCTCAAAATATAATCCTCTCCGAAAATTTTTTTCACGCAACCATCAAAAAACTTTTCGGAGTCGGACTCATTTTGCATACGAATATTAAATCTTTCAACAGAACGAACGATAAACTTTGAATTTGATAAAACAAAATTCTCAACGCTTTTCAAAGACACACTTTTCGGAGCCGAAACATAAATTGAGCCGTCTCGTCTGATTCTCATATTAAAATTTCGAATCTTTTTATATTCTAACGTATATTCGTAAGTCTTTCCGTTTATATTTACAGTCCCTAGCATTGTTCTTCCTTTTAAATAAAGATATATCACAGTTCCGCTATTTTAAAACTTTTAAATCCCGACGAATACGGAGCTATTGAGTAAAGCGGATAGAAAATATATATATCCCCGTCTTTTATATAAAAATTGGACGAATCGTAATACTTCGCCGAAAGCAAAACCGCGTCGTCAAAAAGCTCGTCATCATGAGCCTCGGAAATTTGCCTCGCTATAATTTCCTTAACCTTTTTATCGGTACATTCCGGACAAATCTCCGAAAGAGTGACTCTTCTTCCCTTTTTCATGTCCCATGTGTCAGAAGTTCTCACAGTGTCTCCGTGAGCTCCTCCCGTAAAAGTATATACGTCAAATAAAATAGATATATAATCTTTCGACACATATTCGGCGTTAAAAGAACTTCTGTAAGAATTTACCATAAACGGAAAATTCTCTTTTTTCGCCGCGTTGTAACGAGCGATTACCTGTCTATACATATATATTCTCGCTTTACGATTTTCGAATTTCGCCTTATTCACATAAAATATATTAAAATTTTTCTCGGAGGTTTTCTTATAAGGACCATCAACCTGCGGGTATTCGATATAAACTTCCAAGACCGGTTTCCCATCATAATAAAGTAAATCTGAAATCGTTTCTTTCGCGACAATCATAAAAAACTATCACCTCCGTTCGTACTTGAATCACGATAAACAGCCTCGATTTTCCCGGGCGCTTTTTCGAAAATCCAATTATTATATAATCAAAAAAGAAAGTCATGTTTTTTGATAAAAAAACATCACCCGAGTTTCCCGTTTTTTATCCAAAAACCGTTCTTTTTCGCAAAAGCCGAGGAGAAGCCGGAATCTCGAGAAGTTTCTTTCGAAAACTATTTTTCGGCTTCCGTTGCCTCGCTCATATTATAATAATACGCCGAAGGTAATAAAAAGTTTATCTATTTTTTCGTCCGAATGAAAATTTATTTTCCTCTCCTTTAAATATCCGAACAATATTTTTCCTATGCCTGATAATAACGACAGCAGACATCAATATCGCAATAATTAAAAGAAGATACCAGTACTCATAACCGTGGTAAACAACCGTCACGCACACCGGAATAGCCAAAGCGCCGACAAGAGAACCGGCCGAAACCATACGGGTAATAAAAAAGATTACCAAAAAGACTGCCAAAAGCACCAAAAAAATCCGCCAATCCACAAGACATATCGAGGCGGCTGTCACTACGACCCCCTTGCCTCCTCCCGAAAAACCGTGAAACATCGGGAATATATTTCCTATAAGACAGCCGAAAACAGCGGCGTATCCCGAAAATATAGGCCCTATAAAACCGAGAGAGAAAGGGTCTACGGGGAAAATATATCTGCAAAAAAGCCCAACTAAAAGACATTTGACAAACTCTATAAGCATAACGGATATACCGTATTTCGCGCCCATTGTCCTCGCGACATTCGTGCCCCCCGCGTTTCCGCTGCCCTTTGTATGTATATCAAATTTCCCCACATACTTAGTGACGATGATCGAAAAATTTACGCTTCCGACCACATAGCCGAGTAAAATTGCGAAAATAAAAGAAATAAAGCTCAAAAAATCCATGACAATACTCCTATTCCTTTTTATTTTTTTCTCTCGCGATAATTCTTAAAGGAGTTCCTATAAGTCCGAAAGTTTCTCTTATCTGATTTTCAATATATCGTTGATAAGAAAAATGAAACAATTCTACGCTGTTTACAAAAATAACAAAAGTCGGAGGCTTAGTCGAAACCTGTGTCATATATAGAAGCTTCAAACGTTTACCTCTGTCGGTAGGAGGCTGAACTTTTATGACGGCGTCAGCTAAAACGTCGTTTAAGACTCCCGTCGATATTCTTCTGGAATGCTGCTCCGCGACCGATACTATAAGAGGATATAACTTTTCGACACGCTGTCCCGTCTTCGCCGAGATAAAAAGCATCGGAGCGTAAGACATATATTTAAGCGCTTCTCTTACTTTTTTCTCCGCTTCTTTCATCGTACGATTGTCTTTTTCGACAGAGTCCCATTTGTTTATCACGATAACGGAAGCTTTTCCCTGCTCATGAGCGTATCCCGCGATTTTGGTATCTTGCTCGGTAACTCCGAGAGAAGCGTCAATCATAATAAGAACGACATCCGCCCTGTCAATCGACATATAAGATCTTATAACGCTGTATCTTTCAATATTATCATATATTTTATTCTTCTTTCTGATGCCGGCGGTATCTATAAAAACAAATCTTCCGAAATCATTCTCCTTAACGGCGTCTACCGAATCCCTCGTGGTTCCGGGAATATCCGATACCAACAACCGATCCTCTCCAAGAATATAATTCACAAGAGAAGATTTTCCGGCGTTCGGCCGTCCGACAACCGCGACTTTTATGCCGCTCTCGTCATCGTTATCATCTTCAAGGTCTTTGAAATTTTCATATACGGCGTCCAAAAGCTCCCCTATACCGAGTCCGTGAACAGAAGACACGGGATAAGGGTCCCCCACACCCAAATTGTAAAACTCATAAACTTCGGAAGGAGGATCTCCCGGTCTGTCGACCTTATTCACGCAGAGAACTATCCTTTTGCCAGCCCGGAGAAGCATCTGAGCGACTTCATGATCGGCGTCGGTCATTCCGGTTTGAACGTCTACCACCAACAAAACGACATCCGCTTTGTCTATCGCTATCTGAGCCTGCCGACGCATCTGAGAAAGAATCACGTCATCGCTCCGAGGCTCGATGCCTCCGGTATCCACAAGAATAAATTTTTTTCCTCGCCAATCGGCGACGTAATATATCCTGTCTCTCGTTACCCCCGGAGTGTCCTCGACAATAGACAAACGTTTGCCTATTATTTTATTAAAAAGAGTAGACTTCCCCACATTGGGTCTTCCTACGACAGCGACCATAGGAATCATATCGTCACCTCCTCAAAAATTTTTTTCTTTTAGAAACGGATATTACCGTATTCACAAGCTCTTCCGCGCGAGATCCCGCGTTGCTGACTTTTATTTTAAGTACTCTTGACAATTCGGCAAGAGTTATGTCGTCTAAAAATACTTTTCCGTCTTTAAGCATCGTTCCCGGTATCAAAAGACAGTCGCCGAGATCTTTGCCTTTCAGCTGCTCAATTATGTCTCCGCCTGTCACAAGCCCCGCCACCGTTATCTTTTCTCCGAAAAATTTATTCGTTATAGGATATACAGTGATACTGACATTCGGAAACTTGTCGCGAATATCCTCGCAGACGGCGCTAATAAAATCAAAGATGAGAACCCCGGTAACAAGAGTAAGCTTCGCTTTTAACGTTTTATCGGAAAAAGTCGAGGCCATAACCTCCCTAAAATCACGATCAAAACAAGCGGTCATTCCGACGCCGTTCTCTATTTGCTCAAAATTTTCATAATAATCGCAATCTGGAATAGGAGTTCCGGATTGCAAAAAGAACTCATCCGCCGGGTAAAAAAGACGGGTCCCGATCTCTTCCAGACAATCGTCTCCGAAATCGTTTATCTGTTTGAGCACCCTCGCGGCGTCTTCCTTTTCAAATGATTCGAGAGGATACAGCCCCTCTCTGTATTTCGTAAGTCCCACGGGGACAATCGACACGCTTGTGACAGACGGATACAATTTTTTCAGATCCCGCATTGTCCTATCAAGCTCTTCCCCGTCGTTTATTCCCTTACATAAAACGATCTGACATCGAGCCTCCAAACCCGCCTCGTATATCTTACTCAAATTCTCGTTTATTTTCGCGGCCCGCGGATTGGCCATCATCTTCACCCGAAGCTCGGGATTTGTGGTATGTACGGAAATATTCAAGGGAGATACACGGAGACGAATTATCCTGTCGATATCCTCGTCGCTGAGATTTGTCATGGTGATATAATTTCCGTAGATGAGAGACAATCTGAAATCGTCGTCTTTATAATAAAGAGTGTCTCTCATATTTTTTGGCATCTGATCTATAAAACAAAAAACGCACTTATTATGACAAACCTTTTGATCGTCCATAAGATCGTCCTCAAAATCCAATCGGAGATCGCCGCCGAAAACGGTCTCGGTAAACGTAAGAGATCTGCCCTTCCTTATTACGGTCAAAGAAACGGGCCGCTCTGAAAGGGCTCCGTTTTCATCGCTCATGTCCGCTGAAAAAAACATATAATCAAGAAAATCTTTAACGGCGTTACCGTTTATTTCCCGAAGATCGTCTCCCTTTTTCAAAACTCCGAAAAAAGGAGAGTCCGATCTAATTTTCCGTATGATCGCCATCAAAATCACCTTTGAAATATATCCAATAAATAACCGAGTTTTCCGAAGTTCAATTAAAAATTTATTCGGATAAAAGCCAAGACGAGAGTTTCAAATCTCAATTAAAAACTTATTCGGATAAAGATCGTTGCTTTTATCCCGCTTTGGTCG
>CAJFPG010000071.1 GCA_904398665.1 Candidatus Geddesella stercoravicola
TAACGAAAAAGTTACAAGGTGTGTGCGTAAGGTAATAACGGAATAGTGGGCTGCTGTCTATCAAATTCTTGTGTGTTACTTTATGGCGCATGAGTATTAAAGGCGGGGATATTTACGCTCTCGGGATATCTTTTTATCAGTATCGAAAAGACAAAATTTCATATCGCTTATTTTTATTATAATTTTATAATTTATAAATGATTTTTTATAAATAATTTTTAAGATAAAATATAATAACACTTATTTTATAATATTATTTTATTCGTTATTTACTATTTATCATTTATATTTATCATTTATATTTATCATTTATATTTATCAATTATTATTTTTATTTATTTTATATTTTTTATATCATAAGGCGTAGTCTGATAAACAAAATAATTGAGCCAATTCGTGTATAAAAGATTCGCGTGGGAACGCCAAGAAAGCAAAGGAGGGTTTTCCGGGTCGTCGTTCGGGAAATAATTTACCGGTTTTTCTATAAGTTTGCCCTCGTTCAAATCTCTGAAATACTCATTTTTTAAAGTATCGGCGTCATATTCGGGATGTCCCGTCACAAAAAACCTCCGCCCCTCTCTGTCTGAAACTATATACACGCCCGCGGTATCGGAAGAGGCGAGAATACGAAGTCTGCTCTCCGCCTCGATATCCTCTCTTAAAACTGTGGTATGACGAGAATGCGGAACCAAAAACTCATCGTCAAACCCTCTGAGAAGAATAGACTTTTTATAATCCGCATGATGATAAAAAACGCCGAAAAGTTTCTTTTCAAGAGGCGTTTTCTTTATCCCGTAATGATAATATAATCCAGCCTGAGCCCCCCAACAAATATGGAAAACAGAATGAACGTGCGTTTTAGACCACTCCATTATATCGCACAATTCTTCCCAATATTCAACCTCTTCAAAAGGCATGTTCTCAACGGGAGCCCCCGTTATTATCATTCCGTCGAAATTCGTCTCCCGAACTTCCTCAAACGTCTTATAAAAAGTAAAAAGATGCTCCGGAGAAGTATTCTTCGGCAAATGCGTCGCCGTATGCATAAAAGTTAAATCAACCTGCAACGGAGAATTCCCGAGAAGACGCGAAAGCTGAGTCTCAGTTTCTATTTTTTTCGGCATAAGATTCAAGATAAGGATACTTAAAGGGCGGATATCCTGTGTTATCGCTCGGGTTTCCGTCATTACGAAGATATTCTCCTCGTTCAGAATCTTTACCGCCGGCAAATCGTTAGGTATTTTAATCGGCATTATTTTCTCCTTTTTAATTCTTATCCCATAAAAACGCGGAATAGCTTAAAACCTAAAAAACGCTTGGAAATGGCCAAAAATCTTTTCTGTCTCAAAAAAAACCGGCAAAAAATGAAGAGGTCCTCCGAGAAAAGCAACGCAGCCGCGAATCGTCTTTCCAAGTATTTTTTAAAGCGAATTATCGAAAAAAATATAATGAAGGACTGTGAGAAAAAGTATAACTGAGAGAGAAAACATAAGAAGAAAACAAAAGAAAAACCACTCTCTCAAAAAAATGTTCTCTCGTTTCGGTCTGTTTCGACAAAATCCCACAAAAAAATCGCCCGGCAATCGCCGTAAAAAAACAATCATACACGGCCTTTTTTATTGTTTCAGACCAATGGACAGGAAGAACGGGAGCCCCCTGAGAAAAAAACCTTTACAGACCTAACAACAAGAGAAACACAGACATAAAGTTCTCCAATTTTTCCCCATCAAAAAAACAAAAGGTCAACAGATAAAAACAAAAATATTTTTCTTCTTTAAGAAAAGATAAAAAAGAAACCGAATATTTATCTTATAAAAAATTTGTCGAAAGATAACGAAAAATATTTTCAAAGAGAATAAAAAGCAAAAAAGATGTGAGTTTTGCGAAAAGAAACAACTAAAAAACTTTTTCGCGGATTTATCATAAAAACCGCATATCAAGACCAATTATAAATTATTGAGAGCTTGTTCCATATCGGCAATAAGGTCTTCCGAACTTTCAAGCCCGCATGAAAAACGAACAAGATCCGATGAAATCCCGGCGAGAGCAAGCTCCTCGTCGCTCATCTGGCGGTGAGTGGTGCTCGCGGGGTGCAAACAGCAGGAACGGGCGTCCGCGACATGAGTCTCAATAGCCGCTATTTTCAAATTCTGCATAAATTTTTGAGCCGCCGCTCTTCCTCCCTTTACCCCGAAACTTACGACTCCGCAAGTGCCGTTTGGCATGTATTTTTTCGCGAGAGAGTAATATTTGTCTCCGGGAAGCCCTGGATAAGTGACCCAAGCTATTTTATCGTTATTGGAAAGATACTCGGCGACCGCCGCCCCATTTTCGCAGTGACGCCTCATCCTCACGTGAAGACTCTCTAAACCGAGATTCAGAAGAAACGCGTTTTGAGGGGACTGAATCGATCCGAAATCCCTCATGAGCTGAGCGGTCGCCTTAGTTATATACGCTCCGCCAAGACCGAAACGCTCAGTATAAGTCACGCCGTGATAACTTTCGTCGGGATAACAAAGACCGGGAAACTTATCGGGATAAGCCGTCCAATCGAATTTCCCTGAATCGACTATACATCCTCCGACCGCCGCTCCGTGACCATCCATATATTTTGTGGTAGAATGAGTCACGATATCCGCTCCCCACTCGAAAGGACGACAGTTTACGGGAGTAGCGAAAGTATTGTCTATAATAAGAGGAACACCGTGAGAATGAGCCGCGGCCGCGAATCTCTCGATATCAAGAACGGTGAGAGCCGGATTAGCTATCGTCTCTCCAAACACGGCTTTCGTCTCGGGACGAAACGCGGAGTTCAGCTCGTCGTCGGAGCAATCGGGAGAAACAAAGGTAAAATCTATCCCCATTCTCTTCATAGTCACGGCGAATAAATTATATGTGCCGCCGTAAATCGAGGAAGAGGAAACAATATGATCCCCGCAGGAAGCGATATTAAAAATCGAATAAAAAGAAGCCGCCTGTCCGGAAGATGTCAACATAGCGGCGCTGCCGCCTTCCATCTCGCAAATTTTCGCGGCGACATAATCGTTCGTGGGATTTTGAAGCCTCGTATAAAAATACCCGCTCGCTTCAAGGTCGAAGAGCTTTCCCATATCCTCGCCCGTATCATACTTAAAAGTCGTGCTCTGAACTATCGGAATTTCTCTCGGTTCCCCGTTTCCTGGACGATATCCTCCCTGGACGCATTTTGTGTCGATATTAAAATCTTTCATACTCCTTCTCCGTTTCTTCATTTAGATTGTTGAGATATTACCCAAGTCCGTCTTTCCTTCCAAGCGCCGCCGAGTTTGAAAACTATACGCGCCGCCTCTTCTCCGGCTTACTTTATAAACACTCCAAGGAAAATTTTGTATTTCTTCGGATTTCTATTATCTCTTTTTCCCATTTTTTCCTTTTCTCTTTTTCTTTCTGTTTTTTTTCGTTTTTTATCTTTCCTCGTTTTTTATCTTTTCTTGCTTTTTTATCTTTTGTTCGTTTTTTTATTTTTTCGAGACTTTGATTAACGTTAATTTAGGCTAATCTGGGTGAAATTCTATGTTTTTTTCGTTTTATTTTCAGTACAAAGCGTCGATATACAGAAGAATTTCCGCATAAAAATTCTGTCTCTTTTTCAAGTTCCCTCGCCACGGTCGTTAGTGGTTCCGGTATAAACACAATTTCATTTTTCGGCGCCAAATTAATTTTTATTTTAATTCAATTTCTCATCTTCGCCTTGCTTTTCTATTTTTGAGGAATTTTCGTCGGATAATTTTTCCGCCCGCAAATTTATCGCGTAACAAAGAGTTTCAAGCGGAATATTAACGTCTCCGCGATTCAGAGTTATAACCTCGCCCTGCCGCGATTTAATATAAAGCTTTCTCCCGTTTTTCAGTGTTTCCGCTTTTTCGAGATCGGAAAGCGAAATTTCGCGTTTTTTTTCAAGAATTATTCTATCGTCGGTTACCGTGAGTATCGCCCGAGGATAAAGGCTTCGCAGAGAGCAAACTATCGGAAAAACCATAAATAAAGTAAAAACAAGAAGAAAACAAACATAAAAAGTCTGCAACGCCTTTTCGGTATTAGTCACAGGATCTTCTATCCTGACAAGAAAATAAAGCAAAACGCAAGCCGCTTCTCCGAGGGCGAAACAAAAAGCGTTTCCGACGCTCCGCAATTTCCTCGGATTGGCGATAAGAATATTTTTTTCTCCCACTCTCAAAACCTCTTTCCATCAAAAATACACAATTAAACTTTATTGTCCATTTTGAATTTAATTTTTTTCCCAAAAAGCCTTATCCGATATTTTTGTTCGATATTTGTTCGATATTATTATCTCTCTATAAAAGACATAAGACCTATCTTCTCATAGACTCTTCTAATATTATATCTCTCGATAAGACCAATCTTTTTATAGCTTTTCTCATATTATTATCTCTCGATAAGACCAATCTTTTTATAGACTTTTCTCATATTATTATTTCTCGATAAGACCAATCTTTTTATAGACTTTTCTCATCGTTTTATTCGCGAGATAACTCGCCTTTTCCGCCCCCTCGCGATAAATCCTTTCAAGTTCGGCTTTGTCTTCTCGGATCAAACGATACTTTTCCTGTATCGGAGCGAGACAATCGGCGACACTCTCGCCGACGGCGAGCTTAAAATCTCCGTAACCTTTTCCGTCGAAGTCTTTTTCTATCTCGGAAAATGTTTTTCCCGTAACAGCGGAATATATGCTCATAAGATTATTTATTCCGTCTTTTCCCTCGGCGTATCTGACGCGCGAATCACTGTCAGTCACCGCTTTTTTAAATTTTCGGATAATCGCGTCTCTCGGGTCGAGAAGATCAACAGTCCCGTTCGCATCAGACTCGCTTTTCGACATTTTGTTCATAGGATTCGACAAAGACTTTACTCTCGCCCCCACTTTCGGCGTATAAGCGTCAGGAAGAGTAAAGACTTCCCCATATCTTCCGTTAAATCGATTGGCAATATCTCGGCAAATTTCGAGATGTTGTCTCTGATCCTCGCCGACAGGGACAAGATCCGCTTGATAGAGCAAAATATCGGCGGCCATTAGAGAAGGATATGTGAAAAGACCGGCGTTTACGTTATCCGCGTTTTTCGCCGCTTTATCCTTGAATTGAGTCATTCTCGAAAGCTCCCCGAACATCGTGTAGCAATCGAGAATCCATCCCAGTTCCGCGTGCTGGTGAACATGGCTCTGGAAAAATAAAACGGTTTTTTTGGGATCTATTCCGCAAGCCATATAAAGAGCGAAAAGCTCAAGAGAGTTTTTACGGAGAGTCGCGGGTTCTATTTTTATGGTCAGAGCGTGAAGATCGGCGATACAATAAAGACAATTATACTCGTCTTGCAAAGCCACCCAATTTTTCATCGCCCCGAGATATCCGCCGAGATTGAGCGTTCCCGTCGGCTTTATAGCGCTTAAAATAGTTTTCTTTTCTTTTTCCATTGTTTTTCTCCTCAAATAAACAAAATAAATCTATGTTATTTTTATCTTTTCGGCATAAACTAAGACCCGCGTTTTTTAAGAATCTCTTTATAACCGAGAGACTCTATTTCTCGGTACACATTTCCGATAATTGTTCCATTGCGGTCGCCGTTCTTATAGTTATTAAATCTTTAATGTTTGCAGCGGTTGCCTTTAAACTCTAATTGCTTCCTCATAATTTTTCAAGCCGTAAGACTCAAAGATATTATTTTTTATTCTTACAATTTTTATATTTTTATATCTTTTATATCTTTCTATTTTTCCGTATTCGTTCTGAGCGTCTGTTTCGTTAAACACATAGTTAAAGTTCCGGCGGGACAATACGGGATAATAAAATATCTATATTAATATATCTCTATCTCTTTATCTTTTCTCCCGCCCATAAACTGTTAGCTGATAACGCCGAGAATTTCCTCAAATTTATGATAAAACGGTATATCAAAACAAAATTATTCTTATTCTTAACCGTAATTATTTTAATTATTTTTGATTATATTTTTATCCTTTACGTCGTTTTCAAAAATAACGTCGCCGCTGTCAAGATAGTCATAACTTTTCGTAGCCTGGGCCGGAAAATCCTTACCCTTCGCAGCCCGGACCGAAAATTTTTTTAATTCGCTCATAGCGATTTTATTCTTCCGTTTATAATTTTCACCTCATCGTGACGCGATACGTTTTATCTTTACGTCTTACTAATAAACTGATATTAATTTTTTACTTACGTTCACGAAAAGCAATTCCGCTTCACGATAAAACCGGCGTTAAAACAAAGCGAAAAAATAAGAATAATCTAAATTTTTTTAAAGAGTTATAGGTTCTGTTTAACAAAATTTATTAATCTATCTATATGAAATAAGTCCATACAAAATCCACATAACCTATTTTATTTTTTTCAACAATTATTTTCTTTATTATTTTTTCTTATATTTCTTAATTTACAAATAATTTATTATTTGTATTCAGTTCATAAATGCTAACATCCACTATATAAGACATATAAAAAAATCAAATCTATTTAATTATAAAAATCGCTGTTTAAAACATCCCCCATTATCTTTATGGCTTTTTCAATATTCGCCAGAGACGGCATAGAATAGTTAAGTCGAATACCGTCGGAAATCCGCGTCTCGTCCGCCGCGAAAGTCGCTCCCGGTATCACGGCGACAGAATTCCGCATAAGCTCCTTAGCGAACGCAGAGGAATCCTTTCCCTCTCCGAGATTACACCACAGGAAAAAACCGCCGTCCGGAGAAGTGCATTTAATGTTTTTCGGGAAATATCTCGACACAGCGTCTTGCATAGCGAGACATTTTCCCCGATATATATTTTTTATGGACTCGATATGAGCGTCAAGATCGTATTCCTCTATGTATTTCGATATCATCATTTGAAAAAACAGATTTGAATGAACGTCGTTTATCTGTTTCGCGACTACCGTTTTAGCGATTATTTCCTTCGGACCGCAAAGAAAACCGATTCTTATCCCCGGAGAGAATATTTTAGAAAAAGACGAGCAGTAAACGACTCTGTTATTTTTGTCAAGACTTTTCAACGTCGGGATATCTTCTCCTCTGAACCGAAGTTCCCCGTACGGATTATCCTCGAGAATCACAACGTCGTATTTTTCCGCGAGAGAAAGCAATTTTTTCCTTCTTTCAAGAGACATGCAAACTCCCGTCGGGTTCTGGAAAGTAGGTATCGTATATATAAATTTTACGTTTTTCTCGGTTTGTAACGCTCTTTCGAGGTCTTCCATATCCATTCCGTCATCATCGATTTTAACCCCTCTAAGCCGCGTCCCGAAAGAACGAAAAGAATTTAAAGCCCCGATAAAAGAAGGGTCTTCGCAAATCACAGTATCTCCCTCGTTACACAAAACGCGGCAGGTAAGATCTATTCCCTGTTGTCCCCCGGAAGTAATTATAACCTCGTTTCCGTCAGTATTTACGCCAAACTTCTTTTGAAGTCGGGTTTCGACCTGTTCTCTGAGAGGAATATATCCCTCGGTTAAGCCGTATTGAAGCGACGCCGAAGGAAAACGCTCGAAAAGCTCGGCGGAAATTTTTTCCATCTCTTTTATCGGAAAACTTTCAGGATCAGGATTTCCTCCCGCGAGAGAAATAATATTCGGATCCGCCATCGACTTAAAAATTTCTCTTATCGCCGAAGGTTTCAAAGAATTTATTCTATCCGCGAATTTCATTTCAAATCACCTTTCAATATCTTTGTTTTTCAGTATCTCGCATAAATTATATATGATTGCCACAGTAAAATACGCTCAGTGAATTTGTATTTCGCCTATTTTCGCATATCAATTTTTATCGTTTTATAGATATTTTATTGCTTTATGGATATTTTATCGTTTTTATGATATTTTACCGTTTCGTTTATATCGTCTATCGCCGTCAAATCGTTAATTTCAAAACGCGACAATCGATTTATTTAGGCTCGTATTTAAATCCCAGATGCTCATAAGCCGCCGGAGTGGCGCAACGCCCCCTCGGAGTCCGACTTAAAAACCCTATCTGCATAAGATACGGCTCGTACACGTCTTCTATCGTCACAGGCTCCTCTCCTACGAGCGCCGCGAGAGTTTCAAGTCCCACGGGACCACCTCTGAAATTTCTGATTATCGCTTCAAGCATCATTCTGTCAACATTGTCAAGGCCGAGACGATCTATTTCCAACTTGTCGAGAGCGATATCAGCGGTCTCTTTATGTATCACTCCGTCGCCAATAACCTGAGCGAAATCCCTGACCCGTCTCAGAAGCCTGTTAGCTATACGAGGAGTTCCTCTCGAACGCGAAGCTATCTCATAAGCGCCGGCGTCATCTATTTTTATTCCCAGAATGCCCGCCGAACGAGTAACTATTTTTTTCAAATCCTCGTTTGTATAAAGTTCAAGACGTGAAATGACTCCGAATCTATCTCTGAACGGCGCGGCAAGCTGACCTGAACGCGTCGTCGCCCCGATAAGAGTAAACTTCGGAAGATTAAATCTTATCGAACGGGCGGAAGGACCTTTGCCGAGAATTATATCAAACTCATAATCCTCCATCGCCGGATATAAAACCTCCTCGACCGTTCGAGAAAGGCGATGAATCTCATCGATAAACAAAACGTCCCCGTCCTGTAAATTAGTCAAAAGAGCCACGATATCGCCCGTTCTTTCTAGAGCGGGACCGCTGGTAATTCTTATTGAGACTCCCATTTCCGCCGCTATTATATAAGCGAGGGTAGTTTTTCCAAGGCCAGGAGGCCCGTAAAGAAGAACATGGTCGAGGGAGTCTTGCCTTTTCTTCGCGGCTTCTATAAATATTTTAAGATTCTCTTTCACCGTGTCCTGCCCTATATACTCTTCAAGCGTATGCGGCCGTAAAGAGAGATCCCCGTCGTCTTCGCTCCGACTTAAAGCGTGGGCGGAAAGAAGTCTTTCCTCGTCAAATTCCATTTTTTACCCTCCTTTTCATTTTATTGATTTTTACTCCTATTTCATTTATATTTTTCATATTATAACCAATTTATAACCCGTAAATATTCCGAGTTTCCGAGTTTATCAAACAACCTCATCTCCGAAAGAGAAAAGTCACTTACCCAAACGAATATTAACCCAAATGTTATTTAAAATTTAATAAATGTCTGAATGTCATTTAAAATCTGATAATTGAATATAAAATCCATTTAAACAGAGATATATATAAAGCTTAAAATCAATTTCTCTTAAAACGAAAGCCAATTCACTCTCAAAATTTCAAATCGATTCCTCATGAAACTTGAAATCAATTCTCCCTAAAACGCAAAGCCGATTCATTCGCAAAACTTAAAATCAATTGGCTTATAGAATTTAAAATTAATTTGTTCAGAAAACTTTAAGTTAATTAGCTTACAGAATTTAAAATTAATTCGCTCAGAAAACTTTAAGTTAATATCCTAAAACTTAAAATAAACGATTTATCAATTTATCAATCTATATTAATTCATAAATCTATATAATATGGGGATAGAAAGATTTACTTTTAATAAAATTTTTTTATTCTTTTTATAAACTTTTTATAAATATTCAAATAATTCTAAATTTACGGCTAAAAATGTATTAGCTTTGATTCTCTCCTTAAATTCCGTGATATATCTATTTTCAATATTTCAATCGTTAAATTATCTTTTTACATTTTTATTTTTACGTTTATTCGTAATATATCTATTTATAAACCGAAATTTCATATTAGACGACTTAAATATCTGAGCGCCTGCCGCACAAGATCTTCGGTGTTTTCCGCCGAACATTTTCTGACCGCGGCTTCGGAATCCGACTTATTATATCCGAGCGCCATAAGAACCGAGACCGCCTCTTCCGCGACTCCCGAAGCGGCGAAAGGAATATACGCCGAATCTTCTCCCGAGACCTCGGTTCCGAATTTCGAAATCTTGTCTTTCAATTCCAAACAAATCCGCTGAGCCATTTTCGGGCCCACTCCCTGAGCGGCGGTAATTCTCTTAGCGTTTGAAGAAAGCACGGCGGCGGCGAGTTCCGAGGAGGTCATCTCGGACAGGACCGAAAGCGCCGCCTTCGGGCCTACTCCGCTAACAGAAATAAGAAGAATAAACATCCGTCTCTCATCTTCCGAAGAAAACCCAAAAAGATCCATAGAGTCCTCTTTCACGCTAAGATAAGTGAAAAGTTTTATTTCAGTCTTCTCTCTTATCGCTAAATAGGTATTACGAGAGATTGAGCATTTATATCCGACTCCCCCGCAGTCAACGACGGCGACATCTTCTTCCGCCAAAGCGAGTTCTCCTTTTAAATAATAATACATAAACAACTCCTATCTTATGGTATGGGCGTGGCATATAGCTAACGCCAGAGCGTCCGCAGCGTCGTCGGGACGAGGCGTTTTTTGCAGATTGAGAAGCATTCTCACCATTGCCATTACCTGTTGTTTTTCCGCTCTGCCGTATCCCACGACCGCTTGTTTAACTTGCAACGGGGTATACTCGAAAGTCGGAACCCCCATTTTTTTCCCGGCGAGCAAGATTACTCCCCTGCCGTGAGCTACATGAATCGCGGTCTTGACATTCGTGTTAAAAAACAATTCCTCAACCGCCATATTCTCGGCTTTATAATAAACTATCAGACGACATAATTCGTCATAAATCGAATTCAACCGATCTTCGAGATCCGTTCTCGCGGGAGTCAATATCGCCCCGTGATCGGAAGATAAGAACCTATTTCCAGAATATTCGACCATCCCGTATCCCACGGTCGCTATCCCCGGGTCAACTCCGAGTATTATCAATTTCTCTCCCTCATCCTTCTGCCAATTTCTCTGTCGGCGTCTCTTTTGGCTATCGACTCTCGTTTGTCGTAAAGTTTTTTACCTTTACAAAGACCGATTTCCATTTTCATAAGAGGCCCTTTAAGATAAACGGAGAGAGGTATAATAGAGTATCCCGCCTGCCGAACCTGACCGAAGAGTTTCAGTATCTCTTTTTTATGCATCAAAAGTCTTTTCGGGCGGAGAGGGTCCTTATTAAAAATATTACCTTTTTCATACGGAGAGATATGAACCCCGAGAGCGAATATCTGCCCTTTGTCTATCGAGCAATAGCTGTCTTTCAGATTTATCTGCCCGAGCCGGACAGACTTGACCTCCGTACCGTAAAGCTCAATGCCGGCCTCGTATTTCTCCTCGACGTAATAATCGAAATACGCCTTTTTATTCTGAGCTATAATCTTCACCGATATTTCTCCTTTCCGACGACAACCTAAAATACCGAACAAAATCAAAGTTATCGCTCTCTGAAAATCACGAAAAAATTTCTGCCCGCGTTCTCGTCGTTTCCGAATCTCTTCGCTTTCAAAAATGGGAAAAGATCGACAGTCAAAATCATATTTCTTTTATCCGTTTTGTCGCTTAACTTCCCGATTTTTTTAAATCTCATATAAGAATAAAATCTCAATAAGCAAATTCTCCGCGGAAATGAACAAAATCCAGTTGAAATGATCGAAATTCAGCGGAAATAAACAAAATTCAATTAAAATAACCAAAATTCAGCCAACAAATTATAATATATTTTTATCTTAATCTCAACTTTGTTCCAATTTTAACTTTATTTTATCTTGATTTTATCTTGATTTTATCTTTATTTTATCTTGATTTTTTGTAATTAGCATTTTAGAATTTATCATCTTAACTTTTCCGTCATTGAGTATTCAAATTCGTTTTTTATAGTTTGCTTCTGTCTTCGTTTCTTACATCTTGCGTCTAACTTTGTTTTTTACAGTTTGCATCTAAATCCATTTTTGACGATGAGTTTCGGTTACTGTCACTATTATAAAATTATACTGTCATTATTATAAAATTATAAAGATTACGGTGAAATTCATCCGTCAGACATCTGTAAGATTCTTGATTTTAAAGTTTACGCCTTACGCCGTTATTTCTTTATAACGCCAAGACGGAAGAAATAAACTCACAAAAAGACTTTCGGTCTTTAACGCTTTCGAGTTTATTCCACAAGAATAAAGGACAAAATTACAGAAAACCGTGGGGAACGATATAAAACTCCGACAACTGAGAAAAGACCAAAATTATTTATTCACGCTTTTACTGGTATAATTGAGAAGGCCTCCGGCGGAAAGCAATTTTCTCTGTCTTTCCGAGAAATCGGACACGAGAGGAATCGAAACGCCTTTGGTCTCGTTTATTAAAATAACCTCTCCGCCGTTTTCGATTAAACTCTTTATATTTTCAAGTTTAAGCGTGTCGCCGAGCTCTATCTTGTCGTAATCTTCCTCGTTTTTGAAAGTGAGAGGAAGAATTCCCGAATTTATCAGATTCGCTTTATGTATTCTCGCGAAACTCTTCGTTATAACGGCTTTTATCCCGAGGTACAACGGAACGAGAGCAGCATGCTCTCTGCTCGACCCCTGTCCGTAATTCGAACCCCCGATAATAAATCCGCCGTTCCATTCTTTCGCTCTCTCGGGAAAACTTTCGTCGCAGACAGCGAAACAAAATTGAGAGAGATAAGGGATATTGGAACGATAGGGGAGAATTTTCGCTCCCGCGGGCATAATATGGTCAGTAGTTATATTGTCTCCCACTTTAAGGACAGCGCGTTTTTCAAGAGTTTCGGGCAGTTCGGTATTCAAAGGGAACGGCTTTATATTCGGTCCCCTGACAACCTCCACCTCTTCGCCCTCTTTGGCGGGAGGAATTATCATATTATCGTTTATCTCAAACTTTTCGGGCATTTTCACCGACACGTCGACCTCGTTCGCGAGAGTCATCGGATCGGAAAAAACTCCCGTTACGGCGGATACCGCCGCAGTCTCGGGGCTGACAAGGTAGACCTGTCCGTCCTTAGTGCCGCTTCTTCCCTCAAAGTTCCTGTTAAAAGTGCGTAAAGAAACGCCTTTTGATTTCGGGGACTGCCCCATTCCAATGCAGGGACCGCAAGCGCATTCAACAACCCTCGCCCCGGAAGCCACAATATCGGCCAAAGCGCCGTTCTCGGCAAGCATAGTGAGAACCTGACGAGAACCGGGGGCTATCACGAGAGAGACGTTTTCGGCGACGGTTCTCCCTCTCAAAATCGCGGCGACTTTCATCATATCGGTATAAGAGGAGTTCGTGCAGGAGCCTATACATACCTGATCGATTTGTTTTCCGGAAAGAGAAGAAACGGGGACAACGTTATCGGGGCTATGAGGACAGGCCGCGAGAGGAGAAAGCTCGGAAAGATTTATCTCTACAACCTCCTCGTATTCGGCGTCCGGATCGGCGCAGAGAGGAGCATAGTCCTTCTCCCTGCCCTGAGCCTTCAAAAACTCATACGTCATTTCGTCCGACGGGAAAACGCTGGTGGTGGCTCCGAGTTCCGCTCCCATATTGGTAATAGTCGCTCTCTCCGGTACGGTAAGGGTCTTTACTCCCTCGCCCGAATACTCTATTATTTTCCCGACGCCGCCCTTAACCGAAAGAATTTCCAGAAGTTTCAATATCACGTCTTTCGCGGAGACCATGGGACGAAGTTTTCCCGTAAGATTAACTTTCACTACCGACGGCATATTCAAATAAAACGCCCCGCCTCCCATGGCCACGGCGACGTCCAAGCCCCCGACTCCGATAGCGAGCATTCCTATGCCTCCGCAAGTCGGAGTATGAGAATCGCTGCCCACAAGACTCTTCCCCGGAACTCCGAAACGCTCGAGGTGTACCTGATGACAAATACCGTTTCCCGGCTTTGAAAAATAAACGCCGTGCTTCTTACATACCGTCTGTATATATTTATGGTCGTCGGCGTTCTCAAACCCCGACTGCAAAGTATTATGATCTATATACGAGAGAGAAAGCTCCGTTTTTACCCTATCTATTCCCATCGCCTCAAACTGCAAATACGCCATCGTGCCCGTAGCGTCTTGCGTCAGAGTCTGATCTATTTTTATCGAGATTTCTTGTCCCGGAATCATTTCCCCGGACACAAGATGACTTTTTATAAGTTTTTGAGCTATATTCAATCCCATTTTTATTCTCTCCTTTTCTTTTTCTTTCTCGATTTATATTTATAATTTATTAGCAAAATCACCGCCGGCAATATTACAAGAATTACGGCGGGCACCGCTTTCATAGAAAACAGCGAGACCTCGCCTCTCCCCCAACCCGAGAAGAAACCCGAGTCGGAACCATTGTCAAAATTTTCAATAGTAAGACCGTTCTCGTTTTTATGTAAATTCTCGGCACCCGAGGGAGATTCCCTGTGTTCTGTCGACAATTCGTAAGAATAAGCTATATTCAAAAGAGTCTGTTCCTCTCCTCTGAGAGAAGCGATTTCCATTCCTATTCCCGCTCCTCTCGAATGATAGCCTATCGGCAAAGATATTTCCGGAGTTCCGAGGACCGGGGAAATATACGAGCAATTATTTATATACGTTTCGCTGTCGGCGACGGGAGTATTATCCTCCGAAAATCCGGAAGAGTTAGGAGTTGACAGATAAGTCGGGAAAACAACCACAGAGACACCGTTTTCCGAAAGGAAATTTTTAAACTCCGAATAAAAAATTTCTTTTGCTTCCTCATATCCTTCCAAATTCTCCGAACAAGCGGACGAAAGATCAAAAATTTCCGGAAACGAAACTTCGACAATCGTGGCCCCCAAACTCCCGAGCTCCTCGACAGCCCTGTCGAAAGCTTTCAAAACCTCGTCGTCCGTCAGCGACGACTCCGACGATAATTCCCGTAAAACCCCTACGCGAACTCCCGAGAGGAATTCTCCGTCAAGATTTTTAAAATAAGAATGTTCTCCCCCGGTCAAAACGTCGAGCATTATCGCTTGATCCACGACGCTCCGCGTTATCGCCCCGACGACGTCTCTGACCCCGTTTAAAATTATCGTTCCGGAAGTATCCACAAGAGAAAACGTCGAACGAAGAGAAACGTCCCCATTCAGCGCCGCCGGATATCTGAGAGAGGAATTTGTGTCGGTCCCGAGTCCCGCAGCGGCGAAATTCAAAGATACCGCCACCGCGGTGCCTCCCGACGAGCCTCCGGCGGAGAGCTCGGGGGAATACGCATTGACCGTCTCCCCGGAAACGGCGCTTATGGTATATCTTGCCATCTGGGCGGAAGTGCTCATATTCGTCTTTCCGATAATTACGGCTCCCGCCTCCCTCAACAAAGAGACCGCCTCGGCGTCCTCAGAAGCCGATTCTCGCGAAAGACTCTCCCCGTTACTCGTCACATACCCGGAAAGATCTATATTGTCCTTTATAACTATCGGAATTCCGTACATCAGCCCGAAATCCTCGCCCGACGCTATTAATTCATCCTTTTTGTCCGCTTCGTCCAAGACGTCAGGGCAAAGGGTTATGAAACAATTATACGTGTCGTTATAAGCCTCTATTCTTTCAAGATAGAACTCCGTAAGTTCCCGGCAGGTTATATATCCTTCCGATAACATTTTGTGCAGAGTAGGTATATCGGCCTCATAAATCATCGACAACAAAGCCTCTTTTTCCTCCGAGGAAAAATCCTCGCTCCTCGCCGAAAGAAAGAGGGGGAAAGAACTCGCGGCGAAAGTCAAAATGAAAAAGGAACAAAGAACGATTGACAATAGCCTGACCGAAAAACTCCTCAAAAGAATTACTCCTTTCAAATGTCGAACGCCTGTCTCGAACAGACAAACTTTTTTAAAGAGTTTCATATAAAACGAATATTTCGATTCATAACGAGAGAAAGGGGATAAAAAGAATAACGACAAAGAGGACTTAAATTAAATCAAATCA
>CAJFPG010000072.1 GCA_904398665.1 Candidatus Geddesella stercoravicola
AAAGTTGTTATCGGTATTGTGTCACAACTTTTAGTTGTCGTTATTAACTGATAAAAAGTTTTTGACTGAACAACGAATAATTGTTATTCTTATATGGAAAGTAAAGGACGGTGAGAAAGATGTTGGGCAATATGAAGAAGCTCAGAACTATGGCTCGGATGAGCCAGAGAGAGCTCGCCGATATTATAGGAGTTAGCCAGCAGTCGGTAAATAAATATGAGAATCACGGCGTCGAACCCGGCATAGAGACTCTCATAAAAATAGCGGATTATTTTAATGTCTCGGTTGATTATCTTATAGGGCGCGCCGATTCCGAAACAAACCGAGAAAATCCAGGGAGCGTTGTCCTTAATGAAAAAGAGCGTGATTTCATTTTCGAGTTCAGGAGATTATCCGATTCCGAAAAGGACAGTATTCTTACCGTGATTAGCAATTATTTAAATAAGAAATGAATAAAAAATTAAGTTTAAGACGTTGATAAAGCCACATTTTTAAATAATGAAAACATCTTATCGAAATCAAAGTTTCGGTTAACCGTCGCCGGCGGATCGTTTCGTAAAATCTCGATTTGATGTTTTTGCTTTTTTCAGAGATTTTTTTGCGGAAAAAAAAGACCGACTGATTCAGTCGGTCTTTTACTTTTACGTTTACTTTTGCGTATATTCAATTTCTTTTTCTCGGGACGTAAGTTGTGTGCAGAAGGTGGTGAGCCTTATGGCCTCCCGCCTCGCCGAGATACTCGGCGTAAACTTTCTTAACTACCGGAGATTCGTGCGATTTTCTTATCTTGCTCTTCTCGTCCTCGGTATAAAGCGCCGCCGCCCGAAGCCCTTTTATGTCAACGTTTGCTCTCGTGTAGGCGTCGTGTATCGGCTGTCCTCCGCCGTTGACACAGCCGCCGGGGCAGGCCATAACCTCTATAAAGTGATAAGAGGCTTCTCCTCTCTTTATTTTATCGAGAAGTTTAGCGGCGTTCGCGGTTCCCGAAACCACCGCGAGCTTGACTTCCATTCCCGCGACATTGTAGGAAGCTTCTTTTATTCCTTCCATACCTCTTACTTCTTTAAAGTCAAGAGAGGGGAGTTCTTTATTTTCGAGTTTTTCGACTACGGTACGGAGAGCCGCTTCCATAACCCCTCCTGACGCTCCGAAGATATGTCCGGCGCCCGTCGCTCCTCCGAAAATCGGATCGAACTCTTCGTCGGGAAGCGCGTTGAAATTGATGCCGGCGCGTTTGATCATTTTCGCGAGTTCTCTTGTCGTCAACGCCGCGTCGATGTCGCAAAGCCCGTCGACCGAGTATCCCTCGCGTGTTCTTTCGAATTTTTTCGCGGTGCAAGGCATTACGCTGGCGACAAAAATATCTTTCGGATCAATACCTTTTTTCTCCGCGTAATAGCTTTTCATTAACGCTCCGTACATTCCCTGGGGAGATTTGCAGGAAGAAAGATTCGGGATAAATTCCGGATAATAATGTTCGCAATACTTTACCCAGCCGGGGGAACAGGAGGTTATAAGCGGCAGAGGTCCGTTATTTTTAATTCTGTTTATAAATTCGGTGCCTTCTTCTATTATTGTAAAGTCCGCGGCGACATCGACATCGACGACCGCGTCAAACCCGAGACGGCGCATCGCGGCGACCATTTTTCCCTCGACGTTCGTTCCTATCGGGTTCCCAAATTCTTCTCCCAGCTGAACTCTGACAGACGGAGCGGGAGCTATAACAACGTGTTTCGTCTCGTCGGCGAGAGCGTCCCATACTTTTTGAGTGTCGTCCTTTTCTGTAAGAGCTCCCGTCGGACATACCGCGACGCATTGTCCGCAGGCGATACAGCTGACTTTTGAGAGATTCATGTCAAAGGCGCAGCCGATATTTGTTTCTATACCTCTCTCATTCGCTCCTATCACTCCCGCGCCCTGATTGTTTTTGCATACGGCGACACAGCGGCGGCAAAGAATACATTTATTGTTGTCACGAACGAGATATTCGTTTTCGTCTTTTTCAAATTTCGGTTTATAGCCGTCGAATGCCCCGGCGTTCTCAATTCCGTATTCAAGAGAAAGCGCTTGTAATTCACAGTTTTGGCTTCTCGAACAGGAAAGACAGCTGCGGTCGTGAGTTGAGAGCAGGAGTTCGAGCGTAGTTTTTCTCGATGATCTTACCTTCTCGGTATTGGTAAATACTTCCATTCCTTCGTTGACGGGATAAACGCAGGAAGCTACCAGACTTCTCGCTCCCTTGACCTCAACGACGCAAACGCGGCAGGCGCCGATTTCGTTTATGCCTTTGAGGAAGCAGAGTGTCGGGATTTTTATGCCCGCGGTATTGGCGGCTTCAAGGATTGTCGTTCCCTGAGGCACAGTGACGGGCAATCCGTTTATTTTAAGATTTACATCAGCCATTACGGTTTTTTCCTCCTTATTTCTTTACGATAGCTTTAAACGCGCAGTTGTCCAGACATACGCCGCATTTAATGCATTTATCCTGATCGATGACGTGAAGCTCTTTGATTTTGCCGGAAATGGCTCCGACGGGACAGTTTCTGGCGCATTTCGTGCAGCCTTTGCACGCGTCGGTAATCTCGTAACGCACGAGCTTCTTACATACTCCCGCGGGACATGTTTTATCCTTGATGTGAGCTATGTATTCGTCTCTGAAATATCTCAAAGTTGACAAAACCGGGTTCGGGGCCGTTTGCCCGAGTCCGCAAAGGGCGTTTTCTTTAATATAATAGCAGAGTTTTTCCATATTTTCGAGGTCTTCCATCGTTCCTTTCCCCTCGGTTATTTTTGTGAGGAGTTCAAGGAGCCTCTTTGTTCCTACTCGGCAAGGCGTACATTTTCCGCAGGACTCGTCCACCGTGAATTCAAGGAAAAATTTAGCTATATCGACCATACAGTTGTCTTCGTCCATTACTATAAGACCGCCCGATCCCATCATCGAGCCTATCCCGATGAGGTTATCATAGTCTATCGGAACGTCAAGATGCTCCGCGGGAATACATCCGCCCGAAGGTCCTCCCGTCTGAGCCGCTTTGAATTTTTTGCCGTTCGGTATTCCTCCGCCGATTTCTTCTATTATAGTTCGCAAAGTCGTTCCCATCGGAACCTCGACAAGACCGGTATTCGTTATTTTTCCTCCGAGAGCGAAAACTTTCGTTCCTTTGCTCTTTTCGGTTCCCATTGAAGCGAACCATTCGGGTCCGTTAAGAATTATCTGCGGAATGTTGGCGTAAGTTTCGACATTGTTGAGAACCGACGGTTTTTGGAAAAGTCCTTTTTCTGCGGGGAAGGGAGGACGGGGTCTCGGCTCTCCTCTGTGTCCCTCGATAGAGGTCATCAGCGCGGTTTCCTCTCCGCAAACGAAGGCTCCCGCTCCGAGTCGGATATCGATATCGAAATCAAATCCCGTTCCGAATATGTCTTTTCCTAAAAGATTATATTCTCTCGCCTGATTTATGGCTATTTGCAAACGGTGAACCGCTATCGGATATTCGGCTCTTACGTAAACATACCCTTGTGTGGCTCCTATCGCGTATCCCGCGATAGCCATAGCTTCTATGACCGCGTGAGGATCTCCTTCGAGAACCGAACGGTCCATAAACGCGCCCGGGTCCCCCTCGTCGGCGTTGCAACATACGTATTTTTGATCGGCGTCCTTAACGATATTTCTCGCGAGAGACCATTTTCTTCCCGTCGGGAATCCGGCTCCGCCTCTGCCTCTGAGCCCGGACGCGGAGACAACGTCTATGACTTCTTCCGGCGTCATTTCCGTAAGAACTTTGCCGAGGGCCTGATATCCGCCTACGCCTATGTATTCGTCGATGTTTTCGGGATTTATTACTCCGCAGTTTTTAAGCGCGACTCTTTTCTGTTTCGCGTAAAAAGGCGTTTCGCTGAGAGAGGTGGCGTGTTTTATCCCAGCCTCTTTCATTTCCGCTTCTTCCGCCGCGCTGTGCGGCTTATATATAAGTCTTTCAACGGGACGGCCCTTTAATATATGTTCGCTTACTATCTCGGGAACGTCGTCAAGCGTGACCATATTGTAAAAACTGCCTTCCGGATATACTATCATAATCGGTCCCAACGCGCAAAGTCCGAAACATCCTGTTCGTACAACCTGGACTTCATCAGCGAGTCCCTGAGCCGCGATCTCTTTTTCGAGAGCCGCCGCGATTTCCATACTCTTTGAGGAGGTGCATCCCGTGCCTCCGCAGATAAGGATATGAGAACGAATCATTTATTTTTCCTCCAAATTAGTTATTTCCGAATTATTTATTTCGTAACGGCTCCGATAGTGTATTCCTCGATAACTTTTCCGCCTTTGATATGTTTTTCTATAACTTCTTTCGCTTTTTCCGGAGTCATTTTTACGTAAGTAACTTTATCTTTACCGTTTTCAAAAACTTCGACAACAGGCTCATATTGACATATGCCTATGCATCCGGTTTGAGTTACCATGACTTTGTCCGAAAGTCCGGCGTCGTTTATTCCTTCTACAAAAGCCGCTAAGACCGGGCGAGCCCCGGCGGAAATTCCGCAGGTCGCCATACCGACAACTATACGAACAGCGTCGTCCGCTCCCTCGCGAATCGCAACTTTTTGTTTCATTTTTTCTCTGATAGCCGCGAGTTCTTCTAAACTTTTCATTAAAAAACCTCCAAATTCTCAATTTGTAATTTTTGTAATTATTGATTATAGATTATATATGAATAAAATTTAAACATTGTATTGGTCTTCGAGATATTCTTTCATCCAAAGTATTATTTCCGGTTCTGAAAGAGATATGTCCTCTCCCAGAGTTTTTCTTATCTCCTTCGTGGAGAGCGTCACCGTAAATCTCGGGGTCGAATGCTTGAAGAAATAGTCTATATCGGGGTCTCCCTGTATCAGAGTCAGCAACGAGCCCGTTACGTCTCCGAGCGGAGTGAAATCTATATTTTTTGTGTCAAAAGTCGCCGTCACCGTCGTTCCGTGATCTTTCGGATATTCCTCTTCCGTCTTCGAAGTTATATTGACGTCTCCGCCCGCTTGGTTCGCCGCTAAGATGAGAAACGGTATTCCAAGCCCGACTTTTCTTGTGGTTCGCGAGGTGTAAAACGGGTCTGAAACAGATTTTAAGGTGTTTTTATCCATTCCTCGTCCATCGTCTGAAATGACGAGAGTTAAAATTCCGTTTTCGTCCTCATTGAGATTTATTTCAATGTTTTTCGCTCCCGCTCTCACGGAATTTTTCGCGATATCGAGTATATTGAGGGACAACTCTTTCATTTCTCGACCTCTTTTCCGATTTTTTCGAGGAATTTCTTTCTGACGAGCGAGGCGCTGTAAGGTTCGTCGTCTATTATCACGAAATTTTCCGCCTCGTTAATATCTCCGAGACGGTGAGCGTCGCTGCAAGACAAAACCGAGAGGCCTGAGAGAGAAGAATATTTTTGCCTGTATCTTTCGATATTCTCTGTGTCATTGAACTCGCAGCATGTAAATCCCGGTTCGGGAGGAATATCCCCGAGGATAGAAATTATTCCGTTCGCTTCTCTGTCAATGTGAGCGGGATATGATATCCCGCCAAATTCGAGCGCCATCGCCGACGCTTCCGTAACAGAAAGAGCGGTGGAAGAGAGCAGTAAATTTTCCTCGGTTCCGATGATATCGTCGTTATCGTTTGTTATAAGTTGATTTCCGAAAATATGAGGTTTGTTTTTTATCGGCAAAAGAAGCGTTTCGACTTTCCGCCCGAAAGATAAGGCGGTTTCGAGAGATGGAAACAGACATATTAAGTGAATGTCCTCGGCTGTCGTCAACTCCATTCCGCCTATCGGGATTATCCCGTTTCTCTCGCACGCTTTAAAAAACGGGGGAAGGTTTTTGCAGGAATTATGATCCGTAAGAGCCATGATATTAAGGCCGAGAAGATTTCCCATCCCGGCAATATCGTTTGGGGTCATATCGTCGTCGGCGCATGGCGAGAGGCAAGAATGAATATGAAGATCGTAAAAATATTTATTCATTTCTTTATCTGATCTTCTCTTATTTATTTAAAAGCTTTCCGAGACTGACGCAAAGTTCGAAAGAATTTAACTCGCTTCTCAATATATTTACGTTCTCCTCGTCGGCTTTTTCAAGAGTTTTTTTCTCGACGTCTGAGTTTTCAGCCAATATAACGCACGCGACGTCTCTTAAAGACGCTACCGCTATTACGTTAATGTTTGACATTATCGTAATCCACGCGTCGCCCTCTTCGGCTTTTCCCATAACCCAACTCAGAAGGTCTCCAACGTATCCTCCGGTAATCTCTTTTTCTCCGTCAGGAAGAGTGAGAACTTCAAGCCCGAGAGTATTAATTAAATTGTTTACCGTCATTTTTGTTCCGACCCCTTCTGTTTTTTATTGTCTGTTCCTTGTCTCATTAATATTACGCAGTCTTCTATTTTCGCCGAGCCTTTTACTATGTCCTCGGCGAAAGCCTGGCAGGTCGGAGAACCGCAGGAGCCGCAGTCTAATTTCGGAAGCGTTTCGGTTAACGCTTCGATTTCAGCCAAAATTTTCATGGCTTCGACTTTATCGTCCGATAACCTGTTCACCGGAGTATATTCGAGAGATTGAGTCCAAATATAATTCTTCTTGGCTTTTTCAAAAGCTTTATCATCTACCACTCCGCCGTTTTCTATAACGTGATTTCTGGATACCGGCAAATATCTTTTCAACGATTGCAACCTAGCTTTCGCTATATATGGATTTTCGACGGTCAAAACTCCTCCGACGCAGCCTCCGTTGCAAGC